>NZ_BAAGYK010000029.1:0-96403 GCF_054779355.1 Azotobacter armeniacus | reverse complement strand
ATGGCCAGGCGTCGCATCTGGTCCTGAGTTTCTCGAGAGAGCTTTCGGGCATCGATCTTTTTCATGTCCCTTTATATCGTGAATTTGATTGCCGCGTTAATAACGTGGAGGGAATCGCCGCCCTGGTGCTGGCGCTGGTTTCCATCAAGGTTCCACGCAGGTTGCCAGCAAAAGCACGGTATCCAGACACTGGTATCCACTGTGGTATCCAGCAAAACAGCGGAAATCATCACGCACCCTTCACGCAGGATCGCCACGCACCCGAAGCAGGACAGCCTGCCGCCAGTTCTGGCGTCTGAGGCGGGTAAAACTGTCTCCGTGACAGAGTTAAGCAGGATCAATGGGTTATTGCCCGCTTGAGGCATAGATGCCGGAAGGTTTTCCGGTATCTCCGCCCACGTGCGCGTGGGGATCGCCTGAAAACCCAGGAGGTCTACCCGCCGCAGCCTGCTGGCAGTTCCCGAAAGCTCGGGAGCTGTTCGCCGTGCGCGGGGCTGACCACAAAACTTTTGTGGTGATCGCCCGAGACCTCGGGAGATGTTCGCCGCGCCGGCTGCTGATGGATGATCGCCTGGAAGGCTACCCCGATCTGAGGCACCCATGCCGAGCAGTACGCGCACGCACGCGAGGGGCCGGGGGAAAAGGGGAAGTTTCTCCCCTTTTGGTGAAGCCAGTACGCGCGCGTGGGGCCGGGGAATCACCGCCCCCTGGCTGCCCCCCTGGTGCCGATCACCGCATCACCACCAGCGGCGGAAACGTCATCTACCATTGGGGGGAGCACTACCCCGAGGCGAGGGAGTGACGGCGATCACCAGCGCCAGCAGTGCGTCATCCTGGCGGCCGTCTGTTGTGGCTGGCGCAGAGATCGTTGCCAGCTGGCTGCCCAGATGAACGTCAGCGGATGGCCGGCTGCTGGGTCGGGAGCATTCAACCACTTGAGAAGCTGTGACCAAAGCTGTGACCAAAATAGGGTTGAAAGCCCCAGAAGCAACAAAGGCCCGCATCGCTGCGAGCCTAAGTCATTGATTTGATTGGTGCCGGCACCAGGAGTCGAACCCGTGAACTACTGATTACAAGCGGCTTGTCCTGATGTTTTTTCTCGATTCATCACGTCACGCAAGAAAAGTAAAAGCCCAATAAATACGCGGTATACAGCCATTTTCTTGTTTTCCTACGTTTCAAAAGATACCGTTACAGCGCACTCCTCAACGGGGAGCAACGGGGAGCAAAGAATGGGCGCCAGCAAGACCAAGGATGACAAGCGCATCACCGATATGCAGGTGCGCAACCTAAAGGGGAAAATCTCGGAGCCGGCAGACAAGGACCAAAAGCGCGGCTTCGGCACGTTGCTGTTCGAGCGGCGGCCGTCCGGTGTCATCGAGGCGTACTACCGCCAGCGCGTGGACGGAGTAGAGGTCAGGCTGAAGTTGGGTGTCTACAAGCGCGACACCCGATCCGCAGGTTTCTCCGTGGCCGAGTTGCGCAGCAAGGCAAACGAGTGCGCGGAGATCGCAGCCAAGCATGGCAACGTCAAGGCGTACATCGAGAAGCAGGAGGCTGCCGCCGCGGCCGAGCAGGCTGAGCGCCAGCGCCTGGCCGAGATCGAGGCATCGCGCGGTACCCTGGGCGACCTGTTCCTCGACTACATCGAGTCGCGTCGAGGCAAGGCCACTCCGAGCGTTATCAAGGAGCTGGAACGGCTATATCAGGCCAACATGCTGACGCCCCATCCCTCTATCGTAGCAATGAAGGCGCGCGACATTCGTCCCGACCATATCCTCGCCATCCTCGATCCGATCTGGAGCAGGGGGGCAAAGGTACAAGCCGACCGGATGCGCTCTTTCCTGGTTGCCGCCTTCAATCACGGGCTTCGGGCAGAGAACGCGGTCGGCAGAGCGAATGCCAAGCGCTACAGCCTGGAGAGCAACCCCGCCGCCGTGGTCGCCGTCGAGAAGGTGTCCGCCCCCGTCGAGCGTGCTCTGTCGGATGCCGAGCTGCGCCGGTTCTGGACCACCATCGAGAGCACCGAGGGCGTCGGGCCGATTATGGCGCTGCTGTTCAAGTTCGTCATCGCCACGGGCGGGCAGCGCATCTTCAACATCTGTCAGACCACATGGGATGACTACAACCTGGAGGCCGGCACCGTGCGCCTGATCCATCGCAAGGGCCGCAAGGATGCCGGAGCCGGCGCCAGCGAGAGGCCGCACCTTGTCCCGCTGTCGCCGCGTGCTGTTGAGATTCTGGAGCGGGTGAGGGCGATCAATAGCTGCCACCCCTGGCCGTGGACCACTACCGGAAAGCAGCACATCGTCGTTTCCAGTCCCCGCCATGCCGTGGCCGACTGGCTGGCGTCCGATCATGCGGGCATCGACGGGAAGCGGATCACCAGTTTCTCGCCACGCGATCTGCGCCGGACCTGCGCCCAACTAATGCAGAAGCACGGCGTCAGCGACAGCCTGTCCGACCTGCTGCAAGCGCACGGGCAAACCGGCGTGGTAGGGCGGCACTACCGCAACAATCCCGAGGCCGCTCTGCCGGAGAAGCGCCGCGCCATCGAGCTGTTCGACCGGGCATTGGCTACGGTGCTGGGGGATGTTGTTGGGCAGGGCGGCAACGTGGTGCTGCTGGCGAAGGGGAAGAGGTGAACCGACAAGAGGCAGAGGCCATCTTCTCGCCGCGAGATCTGCGCCGCACCTGTGCCCAGCTGATGCAGAGGCATGGCGTGAGCAATGACCTATCCGACCTGCTGCAAGCGCACGGGCAGACCGGCGTGGTAGGGAAGCACTACCGCAACAATCCCGAGGCCGCTCTGCCGGAGAAGCGGCGAGCCATAGAGCTGTTCGACAAGGCGCTGGCAATGGTGCTGAGAGAGGCGGGAGGGCAGGCCGAGAACATGGTTTTACTGTCAGAAAGGAGCAGTGAAATAAATAGTTACATAATCAGAGGGCATTAAATTTTTTCGCATTGAGTGTAACTGGGTGGAACTGGGTGGAACTGGTGCTTATAGGTAAAAGTTATCCACAGACAACCACCTTCCGCTTTGCCTTGTATGACCTACGCCAGCCTCTTAACATGTGTTGCACATCAGCGAAACGCCGGCGCTATGGCTGGTAATAGCTGATATGTTCGCAGAACCTGATGCGACGCCCTGAAATGAAAACGCCCTCGGTACCGCAAATACCGAGGGCGTTTTGGGGTAGGACGCCGCAAACGTCCTGTTGCACCAGCTAGGCCAGTACAACCCCGAGGGAAGAAGCTTTCTGTTGGTCAGGGTGCTTCGGAGCGGAATGTATTACCTGCGGCCATATATGGCAACGAATCGTTTAAGCCAGCTTAAATGATCTGCCCAGCGGCACAGGTGGATTTCTGTTCGCCTCCCCCTCGGGTTTTTCAATTCAGTTGGAGAACCCATTTATGGCGCAAACCGCCACCCGCAACACCGCAGCATCCAACCTGCTGATTCCCGGTGCCTACGCCACGACCGAACAGCTCTGCTGTCGCTACCAAGTCAGCCGCACAACCTGGTGGCGCTGGTCGAAGACTGCCGGCTTTCCGGCCGCTGTCCGCTTTGGTCGCTCGGTTCGCTGGCCTACTGAAGCCGTCGAAGCCTTCCTGACTCAGCAGGAGGCTTAATCCATGCCGATCAAACAACCCTGCCAGAAGGCTGGGGGCGCTACCGGCTTGCCTGAAGAAAGCACGAGCCCTGCCGAACTGCTGGGCAAGGCCCCGACCAAGATCGCCCGCGCCCTGGTGTACTTCCGCCACTTCGGCGACCTAAACCGCTTCGAGGCTGCGAACAAGGTAGGCGATACCTGCCTGAACTCTACCATCCCCGCCCTGGAGCGCTACGGCTTGACCTTCGAGCGCCAGCCGGAGAAGGTGCCCAACCGCTGGGGCGCCCCCTGCGACGTGACCCGCTACAGCCTGCCGGAGAGCCAGCACCAGCGCGCCCGTACCGTGCTGGCGCTGCTGAACAAGCCGGCCAAGGGCCGCAAGGAGGTGGCGGCATGAACAACGCCATTACCCTGGTCCAGTTCAAGGGCGAAGCGCGGGCGGATAGCCGTCTGCTGGCCAAGCAGTTGGGCAACCAGCACAAGAACTCCATGGACCTGATCGAGCGCTATGCCGCCAAGTTCAAGCGCTTCGGCCATCTTCCGTTTCAAACGGAGGTTGGTAAGCGGGTTCAAGGCGGCGGCAAGGCCGAGCGCTATGCCCTGCTGAACGAGGACCAGTGCTACTTCCTGCTGTCACTGTCGCGGAATACCGACATCGTGGTGGATTTGAAGGCAGACCTGATCGCTGCCTTCCGCGAGGCCCGCGACCGCTCCAACGTGACGGACGCGCAGTACCTGCCGCTCTACCACGCCATGCACGACGAGGTGGCCGCCCTGGCCCGGCGCGCCAAGGAGTGTGGCAGCAACACGCCGGAGCGCATGTTTCACATCAACGCCAACAAGGCCCTGAACGCCGTCATGGGGATTGCCAGCGGCGAGCGCGACACGCTGACCATCGAGCAGCGGCTGTTGCTGACGACGCTTCAGGCGGTCTGGCGAAACCATCTGCATGCCAGCCTTGAGCGCGGCGACGATCACCACGAGGCGTTCCGCAAGGCGAAGGCCGCAGTACTGGCCTACATGACGGGCGTCGGTGCCCTGCTGCTGGGAGGCCGCGCCGCATGACGACCTATACCGGACACCGCGTCGAGGACCACGAGGATTTCATCCTGGAGCAGCTCCTGCCGCTGATCGTCGACTACGCCGGCGCCAGCGACACCCCCACGGAGGTAGTCACTTTCGCCGCGTTCCTGAGCCTGGCGACGATCCTGCAAGCCAAGGGGCTGGGCCGTGACGTGCTGATGAGGGCAATCGACGCGGCACGCCTGCAGAACCATGAAGCGCTGGAGGGTTTGCATTGATGACGATTGCCAGCCTGAAACCGGGGGTTGCACTGGCCATCGACCGGCACTATCCTGCGCCCGTCACGGTAAGTCCCGTGGCCGGGTTTGGCGACCCGATCAGTAACAGGCGCACAAGCGCCCCCATGACCATTGCAGGCGCTTTTTTTGTGCCCGCAGTGCCGTGTTATGGCGGCTGTGCGCGGGAGACCTTCGGGTCTGCCGGGTTCCTGTTACCCCGGTTCGCCAACCCGCGCACAGCTGCCACCAATGACCGTTTGGCGACGGTCGGCGGCAGCTCCAACCAAGTAACAGGAGCTGTACCCCATGAAGCACGACCCCGCCCTCAATCCGTCCGCACTCCGGCAACGTGCCGCCGCGCATCGCGCCATGGCCTTGGCTGCCCTGCGTGCCGACTCCTCCCTGTCCGTTCGCCTCAAGCGCTACAACGCGCGCATGGCCAAGGCTCGCGCCCTGGAAGCTCAGGAGGTGCTGGCATGAGCGACCCGAACTGGAATGACCTGCTTCCGAATTACGAAGCCATCCAGGCCATGACCCCGGAGCAGTTGAAGGCCGCCGGAAAGGCCGTCGATCAATACGTTTGCACGCTGGCCAACGGAATTTCCGGCATCGGCAATTTGCTGGCCTGTACCGCCTCGAACGGTAAGACCGGGCTGAATGAGGATGCCGTGACCAGCGTCGGCTGGATGCTCGAAAGCCTGGGAGACCTGATTTCCACGCTGACCGACACCGGCAAAGACCTCAACTGCCGCCGCAATACCCTCAAGCGCGAGGACTGACCCATGCCCCACCCGAAAAGCTGCCGGAAGGCGGCGCAGGCCCCTGTCGGCCTCAAGAAAGCCCCCGCCGACCTGGAGAGCGGCCCGCTTGCCTTGGCGATCAACATCGGGTTGCTGGCGCTTGCCGCCCTGATTCTGATCGAGGTGGCCCGCCATGGCTGAAGGCCGCCTGATTTTCACCGACTCGCAGCTTGAGCGCGTCCGCCCCGCCGGGGAGGCATTTCACCGCCTTTCCGGCATGACTTCCGCCGACCCCGACTGGAGCCATGCCTACGTGGAATGGCAGGCCCTGGCGGAGAGCATCGCCGTGGTCCTGATTGCCAAGGTCGAATCGCTGGAGGGCTCGCGCTAATGTCTCTTCACGTCGATATCCAACGCATCGCAGAGGCCGCCCTCGTCGCCATAGACAGCCTCCTCGCCGAATGGCTGCCGGATGGCAAGCGCAAGGGCAAAGAGTACTGGCCTACCAACCCGGTACGCGGCGACCGCCATCCGGGATCGTTCAGCATCAGCATGCGCGACGGCACCTGGCATGACTTCGCCAGCGGCGACGGCGGTGGCGACCTCGTGTCGCTGCTCGCCTACCTGCGTAGGTGCGGGCAGATGGATGCCGCCTTGATGATCGCCGACCGCCTGGGCATTCCCGTAGACAGCAAGCCGAAGCGCGATTTCCTGCAAGAAGAGGCCGAGCGCCAGCGCATCGCCCGCCACCGGAAGCAGCGCCAGCAGCAGGCCGATGCCGAGCAACACCAGCGCCAGCAGGCCGCAGCCGAGCGCGCCGACCGTCTGTGGCAGGATGCTGGCCACGCCGATCCCATCCATCCCTATCTGGCCGCCAAGGGCGTGAAGCCCCACGGCCTGCGCCAGAGCGGCGAGGAATTGCTGGTTCCGCTGATCTATGCCGGGTGTGTGGCAAACCTGCAACGCATCGCCCCGGATGGCGGCAAGCGCTTCCTGTCCGGCGGCAAGGTGAAGGGCGCCTATTCGCCGCTGGGCCGGATCGAGGCCGGCAAGCCGCTTTACATCTGCGAGGGCTGGGCGACCGGAGCGACGATCCACGAGCACAACGGCGCCGCCGTGGCTTGCGCCATGAATGCCGGCAATCTGCTTGCGGTCGGGCAGTGCCTGCGCCGCCGCTACCCCGATGCCGTGCTGGTTATCGCCGGCGACGACGACCGCCAGACCGAGACCGAAGGCAAGGGCAACCCCGGACGCACCGCCGCCAACCATGCCGCCGACATGCTCGGCTGTGGCGTGGTGTTCCCACCCTGGAGTGGCGATGAACCGCTGTCCCTGTCCGACTTCAACGATCTGCGCCAGTGGCGGGAGGCCAACCTCTAATGACCGCGACCAATGTAACCCAGCTGATCCCCGAGGCAGGCTCGGCACCACTAATGCGCCCCTGCTATCGCGTCTACGACCATGGCATCACCCTGGACGGCGAGAAGCTGCGCCCCGGCGTCTGGTTCCATGGCGCTCGGCGCGACAGCGAAGGCGGTGAGACGCCCGTCAACGAATGGCTGTGCGGCCCCTTGCATGTAGAGGCCGTGACCCGCAGCGAGGCGAAGGATGCCGACTACGGGCGTCTGCTGCGGTTTCGCAACCTCGATGACCGCTGGTTGACCTGGGCCATGCCCGGCGAACTGCTAGCCGGCAAGCCCGAGGGCATCCTGGCCATGTTGATGGGCATGGGGCTGGAAATCGACTATCAGCGTCGCGCGCAGGTGCCCCGGTATATCTCCAGCCAGCATCCGAAGGCGCGGATCACCGCCGCAACCGCGACCGGATGGCATGGCTCCGAACTATTCATCACTCCCGCCGACAACATCGGCAAGGGTGACGCCATCTATCAGGCCGAAAGTGCCGTCGACGGCGACTACGGCAAGGCCGGCACGCTCGAAGGCTGGCGCGACGGCATCGGCGCCCTGCTGCCGGGCAATCCCATCCTGCAACTGACGGTCGGTACTGCCCTCGCCGGTCCGCTGCTATATCACCTTGGCATCCACACGGGCGGAGGCTTTCACCTGCTATGGGACAGCTCCAATGGCAAATCCACCGCCGTGGAGTGCTCCGCCTCGGTATGGGGGCATGCGAAGCAGTTCACCCTGAAGTGGAGTGCTACCGCCAACGGCCTGGAGGGCATCGCCGCCCTGCGCAACGACAGCCTGCTGGCGCTGGACGAGCTGGGCATCGCCGACGGGCGTTATGTCGGCGACGTGGTGTATGCGGTCGCCGACGGCACTGGCAAGCAGCGCGCCGGACGTTCGAGCGCTGCCCGCAAGGTTCGCCGCTGGCGGGTGATGCTGCTGTCGAGCGGCGAAATCACTCTCGAAACCAAAATGGCAGAGGCCGGCAAGCGCATCCGTGCTGGGCAGGAGGTCCGCTTGGTCACGGTATCGGCTGGCCGCCGCTTCGGCGCTTGGGACGATCTACACGGCTATTCCGATGGTGCCAACCTGTCCGATGCGCTCAAGCGCACCAGCACCACCCACTACGGACATGCCGGCCCGGCCTTCGTGCGGAAGCTGATCGACAGCGGCGACCTGAGCAACCTGCCGACCATGCTGGAGGCCATCAAGGCGCATTTCACCGCCGATCCTGGGCAACCTGCCCGCGTGGCCGAACGCTTCGCCATCGTCGCCCTGGCGCTAGAGCTGGCTACAGGCGTGGGGCTGCTGCCGATGGAGAAAGGCGAAAGCATCGCCAGCATGGTGGAGCTGTTCGAGGGCTGGCAGGCAAGACACGGCGAAGGCCCGAGCGAGGACCGCCAGATACTCAAGGCCATTGCCGACTTCATCGACCGTCATGGCGGCTCTCGCTTCCAGTCCATCAAGGACGGTGCCGAGGCGGTGCGCGACCGGGCCGGCTACTGGGAGGAGCGACCGGAAGAGGGGTGCCTGTTCCTGTTCACCCGCAGCGGCCTGGAGGACGCCGCCAAAGGGTTCGAGCCGGCCCGCGTGGTACGCGCCCTCGACAGCGTAGGGGCCATCGCCAAGCGGGATGCCGGTCGAGCACAGGCAACCAAGCGCCTTCCTGATGGCAGCAAGGTGAAGCTGTATTTCATCGACCCGGCTCGCCTGGAGCCCTAGACGTGATTGCGTTTTGTTGTTTTCGGCTGGGGACGCTGGGGGCGATGGGGGCAGCCAGCAACCACGCGGCTTGCAGGCGTCCCCACCCCATAAAAACGACTGGTGCCGGTGGGGACAAACTCTCGCCCCTTCCGCGTCGTGTCCCCAGTGCCCCCGCCGGCAACAAGGCACTGGGGACGGCTGGAGGCCGCGCCGTTACTGGCTGTCCCCATCGCCCCCAGCGTCCCCACGCAAAAACAGCAAAGGACAATGCGAATGGGAGCTTTGCTTGATTTGGTCCTCAGCCTGACCCCGGTGCCGACCAGCGCCGCGCCCCTGGTGGAGGTCGCCAGCGCGCCGAGCTACCTGCTTGCGCAGTGCGGGGACGGCCAGGAGGGGGGTGAAATGCCCCCCTCTGCCGACGACGAGCCGCAGCACGTCATCCGCACAGCCGCTACGGCGTCGCCAGCGTGGCGAGAGACGCGCGACCAGTACCATGCCCATATCTTCGCCTGTCGCGCCTGCTATGCGCCCCTTGGTCGCCACTGCGCCGTCGGTGCTGAGCTGCGCGCCATCTATGACAGCACCCCCTGGAGTTGAGCCCTGCCGCCGGCTGTCATGATCTGGATTTCTGGAGTTAGCGTTGAGGAGTAAGAGATGAGCAAGAACCGGTTATTCAAGGACCAGTCCAAGACCCGCCTGATCGTGTCCGTAGAGGTCGATACCGTGGAGGCCATCGACGAGCTGATCGGCAAGCCCTTCGGTAGCAAGCATCCGGCCAGGGGCAACCGTTCGGAGTTCGTGCGCCTGGCCATCGAGGAGAAGCTGGCGCGCGACCTGGCAGACCGGCAGCGCCTGGGGGCCGCATAAGCCACTGCTGATTTTCGGAGTCCTGAAAGGCGGCTGGCTTTGATGATTTCGAGACCAGTCGTCGCGCGCGAGCTTGGCCAGCAAGCTGCTTGCAGAGCACCTGCCCGAGTTTTGAGAGCAATACGCGCGCGTGCGAGGCCCAGCATCTGAAATAGATCGAAATAGACGAAGGTAGCGGCGGGCTGCTGAGGGCTGCCCCGTTGCGAAATTGCACCTCATCTGACCACAGTTTTGCATTGCCATTGACCCAGTCATTTGCATTCGAGATGACCATGCATTGCAAAGAGAGTGACCACTTGCACAGGCCGCTCGACCGGCTCAGAACGACCCAAACCTGCCAGTCGCGTCAGGCAACAAGCGGCCAAAAGCTGACTTCGGATATTGGTCTGTCCACCGATTCGGGATCAGCCACGTCGAAAGGCTATGCAACGCCTTGACCTCAAGCCTGTGACAAACGCCGGCCGGCACGTTGTGCACCTGCTCGAACGTCAAGAGCGCGGAAAACGACTCACTGACTTTCAGCGATATCTTGTGGCGGTGGAGCGGTGGTGTATTGGGTTCAAATTCCTCATAATGGATTTGAACCCGCCGTGCGAGCCCGCAAGAACCAAATCGCGGTACTTATCGTGATACCTCGGAGCCGTAGGGCAGCGGTGGCAGCCCAAGTTCCTTGAGGAACTCATTGTGTTTATCGGTGGCGGTCTTGATCTTCTGATCCAGTGCCACAAGCTCGGCATGCACGGCCGTCAGGTCTATCTCTTCATCGGCCACTGCCGTGCTGACGTAGCGCGAGATATTCAGGTTGAAATCATTCTTCTCGATCTCTTGCATGCTTACCCGTCGCGCATAGCGCGGCACTTCCGCGGGACGGTGCTTGTAGGTATCGATAAACTTGTCGATGTGTCGGTCTGCCAGCTGGTTCTGGCGCCTACCCTTCTCGAAGTGCTCGGCCGCGTTGATAAACAGCACATCGTCCGATCTCTTGCACTTTTTCAGCACCAGGATGCAGACCGGGATACCCGTTGAATAAAACAGGTTAGCCGGTAGCCCGATTACGGTATCGATGTGTCCATCCTGCAGTAGCTTGCGGCGAATACGCTCTTCCGCACCGCCACGGAACAGCACGCCGTGCGGCAGTATGATGGCCATCACACCATCGTCTTTAAGGTAGTGCAGCCCGTGCAGCAAAAAGGCGAAATCCGCCGCACTCTTGGGTGCCACACCATGATTTTTGAAGCGCATGTCTTCGCTGATGGCGTCGCTCGGGTCCCAGCGATAGCTGAACGGCGGATTGGCCACCACCGCGTCAAACTGCGGCTTCTTCGCCGGATTGGTCTCGCGCAGGAAGTCCCAGGCATTGGTCAGCGTGTCGCCGTGGTAGATCTCGAACTCGGTGTCCTTCACCCCGTGCAACAGCATATTCATGCGCGCCAGGTTGTAAGTGGTGACGTTGTATTCCTGCCCGTAAATCTTGCCGATATTGCCGCCTGCGTCCTTCATGCGATGCCGGATGTTCAGCAGCAGCGAACCCGAGCCACAGGCGAAGTCGAACACGCTTTCCAGCTTCTTGCGCGGACCGGTCTCGGGCGCCTGGCCGTCGAGCGTGACGATGGCCGACAGAATTTTCGAGACCTGCTGCGGCGTGTAGAACTCGCCCGCCTTCTTGCCCGAACCCGCCGCAAACTGCCCGATCAGGTACTCGTAGGCATCGCCCAGCGTGTCGGTATCGGTGGAGAACAGCGACATGCCACGCGCCAGTTCCGAGATGATCGAGCACAGTTTATCGTTGCGATCCGAGTACTGACGGCCCAGCTTGTCAGACGCAAGGTTGATCTCTGAAAACAAGCCCTGGAAGTTGCTCTGGAAGGACTCGTTCTCGATGTACTTGAAACCAGTTTGCAGGGTGTCGAGCAGCTTACCGCTCTGGGTCTTAGCCTGGTGGGCAATGCTCTCCCACAGATAATCGGGTTTGATCACATAGTGCACCTTGCGGCGCATTTGCTTCTCGAACTCGACTACATCACCCGGGTTTGCGTCATACCACTGCGAGAGTGGCGAACTCGTCTGTCCCTCTGCCAGCTTCGGATAATCCGGCCCCAACTCTTTTTTCGCGGCCTGTTCGTAGTTATCCGAGAGGTAGCGCAGAAAGAGGAAAGACAGCATGTAATCGCGGAAGTCGTCGGCGTTCATCGACCCGCGCAATTGGTCGGCAATTGCCCAGAGGGTTTTGCCTAGCTGTTTCTGGTCTTGTTCGGTCATGGTTTGGGTCGTTTCTTGAGTGTATTTTCTAGTGCCTTGAGTTCGGCGTCGTCTTGCGTATCGGCCTGACGTGCCTCGTCCTGTTTGCGGCGCTGGTCATAGTCGAGGTAAAACGCGTTGGTGGCACGCTCCATCTGCGCGTGGCTCACCTTGCCGGCATGGGTGAGCAGCGGAAAACCGTTGCTGCTGATGATCTGATCCACGTTCTGGCGCCAGAAACTCATGAGGATTGCCTCGCGGCGCTTGGTGCGTAGCTCGGCCGTTTCCAAAAAGATCACCACCAGCCGGTTCAGAGTGTCGATTTCATCTGCGGTCAGGTAGTTTTTGGCGATCAGGATGTCCTGCTTGCGTACCTTGGCACCTTGCCAATGCATAAGACCGAAGTACTGATCGTCAGGATTGGCACGGGTCGTAATCAGTTCGGCGGCCGTTTGTTGCGTCACCGCGTAGAGGAGCAGGTTCTGTACTGTGGCAAAAAAGGTCTGCGTCGCCTGGTCGGTCTTGTCGTAGTCGCTGCTCAGCGCAAACAGGTCGCGCACCTTTTGATAGAAGCGCTTTTCCGAGGCGCGGATGTCCCGGATGCGCGCGAGCATCTCGTCGAAGTAGTCCGGACGGCCATCCGGGTTCTTCAGACGTTCGTCGTCCAGTACGAATCCCTTGAGCAGATACTCCTTGAGCACCGTAGAGGCCCAGCGACGGAACTGCACCCCACGCGGTGAGCGCACCCGGTAACCCACGGCCAGAATGGCGTCCAAGTTGTAGAGCGTGACCTTACGCTGTACTTGGCGGGCGCCTTCGGTTCGAACTACCGAGGATTCCTCGGTAGTTGCCTCGCGGCTCAGCTCGCCATCTTCAAAGATATTCTTCAGGTGCAGGCTGACGTTGTCGGTGCTTACGTCGAACAGTTCAGCCATTTCGCGTTGCGAGAGCCAGACCGTCCGATCCTTGGCTCGTAGCTTGATCTGGCTGCGCCCGTCTTCGGTGGTGTAGAGGATCAATTCGCTCATGCGTCAGGCCGCATCCGCATGTAAAACGAAGTTGTACTTTTCAATGAGCCTACTCATGACCTCATCAAAAATTTTCAAGTTATCTTCAACAACGATGTCCGACTCGTAGTAGTAGACCTTCTTGTGCGATAGGGCATTGACGATATCCGCCGCCCGATTGGGGTCGGTGATACCGATCTGATTCAGCACATAGCTAAACTGCCCAACGCCGAGAAAAGACGCCACATTCTCCAGAACCTGCCGGAGCATCGCGAAGTGGTATGCCCGGATCTCATTGGCTTTGTGGGCGTTGGACAGGACCTGGAGCACTCGCAGGTGGTACAGAAACACATCCTTCTCACACTTCTCCAGCTCAAGCTCGCCCGATTTCACACTAAGGATGTAGTGCTTTGTGTGCCTCTTGAACTTACTGCTTTTCTCACCCTTGCTAAGCCAATCGCTCAGGATCGAGAACAATCCAATGTGGTGCGTGGTGACGATGATCTTGCGCTTCTCGAACTGACTCTCGATGAGATCCAACAGGGTCGCAGCCGTGACAAAAATGTTGTGATCGTCGAGGCTGGACACTGGGTCATCGATAAAGAAGTGGCTCGACTGCTTGTCGGCCCAACCTTCAACCTCGAACAGCGCGAGAAAGAAACACCAAACGAAGATCCGCTCCTCACCCCGCGAGATTTTGATAGGCTGCTGAGGCACGTCTGGATTCTGGTTCGGAATGAAGAATGAAATTGACTCGATTCCCTTCTCCGGATCGTCCTCATACAGGTTGAGCGCGAATCCGAACTTCGGTTTGTAGGCCTTGAGCTTGTCGCGGATGTTGTCTTCGGTCAGCAAGGTATGGAATCTGCTGAGGCTGCTGGGCCGCACGGTCAGCCGCACATCGGCCCCATCGTTCTCTTCATCGTTGTCCCACATAAAGAGGTCTTCGCTGTAGGCGTTGTAGTAGACCCCGACGTGGCTGCCGTCAGCTTGCTTGGTCGCGTTCTTGTACGCCACGCTGAGCTGCGTCTTTCCGGTTGCGTTGAAGGCATACGCGAGCGTGATCCGCGCAGCGTCATCCCGAAGTGTCTTGGCGATTTCGTCGAGCGTCATTTGGTGCCCTCCAAGGACGGGAAGAGTTGCTGCATCAGGCCATTTTTGTGGATATTCAGCACGGCGAGCTTTTTCGCCTCGGCTTCAATCTGAACATCCAGGGAAGAGAGAAACTCGGCAATCCGCTGCTGCTCGGCTGGCTTCGGCGTCATTAGCTCTAGAGCCTTCAGTTCGTCAGTATTCAGCTTGCCAGTTCCGTGGCCAGCAATGTCGACCATCTTCAACAAACGCTGCTTATTTCCAAGAAGCAAGAGCGCCACGAAAAGGCCTTCCGTTTTGTCCTTTGGACGCAGAGCTTTTACGTCTTGATTGAAGCTCATCTCGCGACGTAATACGCAAATGGGCACATCTTTAAGCAATGTCATGCCTCGCGTCAGCATGAGCACTGTACCCGCAGGAACCACCTTAGCTCCGACATCGACAGCAGAGGCCGAAATGTGGTTCTCCGAGTCGTCTAAGAAGAGTCGCTTCATATCTTTGGCAGAGACCCACGGAATCGAACCATTCCAGAATGCAGGATTGGCCTTCGAGGGCGTACCACCGGACTGGAAATCAACCAGAGCATCCAAAGTTGTCGACTCCCACTCCGGCGCATCGCAGAACTCGGAGAGGCGGAGGCGGGGAAGAGTTTCACCTTCACGGGGGAAGAGCTGCTGCATCAGGATGCGCGTGTAAGTCTTCAAGGCCTCGACTTTCTGTCCCTGAGCGGCAATTAGCTCGTCCAGCGAGGTCAGGCAGTCGGCGATCTTTTGTTGCTCGGCCCGCGCAGGGAGAGCTATTTCAAGTCGGGCAAGGTCCTGGTAGTAAATACGAACTCGCACTCCGCCGTCGCCGCCTTCACTTACGAAAGCATCCCACACAGCTGATTGTCGAAATTGATCCAGATAGTCGGGTCTGATCCCAGACTCTGGCTCATCAAGGCACCGAAATACGACATAGTCGGGACTGACGAGGATGTCTGCATCGCCATGCCAGCGAGCAATGGAGCCGATGTTGAGTCGCATCGGGTTGTAGGCGAACCAGTTCTTTTTCACCACCTTGTATCGAGTGATGTCCAAAGAGACGACGCGCTCCTCCATCGGAACGATGCCGAGCACTTTGGAAACTCCCATCACGGCCTTTGCCGGGAGCCCATCGCCATTGCGAACCCTGCTCTCTGCTGTCACCTCACAGAGCTGAACTTCCCGCGGGGCTTGCCCGACGAACTCAGGAAAACGTAGCTTCGGCGCCGTTGCTGTTTCTTTTTTCTTTGTCACGCGTCAATCCTCGTACGCCTGGAGGCCCGAGATATCCCTGCCTCCTGCGCGCTTCTTCAGCATCGGCACCAGCTCGCTCATCAAGGCCAGTTCCTTCTGCGTGCGGGCCTTCCACCCTAGCTCCAGCGGAGCGAGTAATTCGGTGAGTTGTTCGCCGTCGAAGATGCGGCGCTCCAGCACGCCATCCACAAAGCTCTGCAATGCCGCAGTGGGCAAACCGTGTTTGGCGGCGAGCTCGGTCAGCTCGCGGGCGGCCTTCACCGCCTTGAATTGCTGGTAACCGGCACGTATGGCGCGCTCGTCCAGGCCCTCGCCGGCCTTGAGGCTCATGACGTACTCGGTGATGTCCTCGCGCTCGTCGATAAATTTGGCGTCGCTCGCGATCAGGCTGACCAGTTGTTCGCGGCTCATGGTGGCTTTGCCAGGCTTCTTGGTGGAGAAGTCGGCGATAAGCTTCATGATGTAGTCGTAATCAATGGTGGCGGAAGCGAAGAGCACGAACTCGAAATCAAGCTGCTCCAGCTCCTCGCGCTTGTCATCACCGGGCTTGGCCCGCTCGTCCCGCAGGCGTCTGGCCGTCTCGAGGTACTGGCCACGGAAGGCGTTGAGTTCGTCCGGCGGCAGGATGGTCTGGATAGTGGCTTCCTGCTCGGGCGTGAGGTCGGTGTACTGGTCGAGCTGGGTTTGCAGCTTCTGCACTTGCTTGAAGGCTTCGACAAAACCGATGCGGGCTTCGTCGCCCTTGAGCGTGGCGATCTCTTCGGGCTTGCCTGAAAGCCCATATGCCTCCATGAAGCTGTGCAGGCCGAGTGCGGCTTCTTGCAGCTTTTCGATGACGGCGGGGGCTTTGTCCACCAGCCAGATCTTGCGCGCCTCATCGGCCTTCGCGCCGGAGAAAAGCGCGATGGCCGCATCCACCGCGTCTTGCTGTCCACGGAAGTCGAGGATGTGGCCGAAGGGTTTGGTGTCATTCAACACGCGGTTGGTGCGGCTGAAGGCCTGAATGAGGCCGTGGTGCTTGAGGTTTTTATCGACGTAGAGCGTGTTGAGGTACTTGCTGTCGAAGCCGGTGAGCAGCATGTCGACGACTATGGTGATGTCGATCTTGTGTTGCGGGGCACTGGGGTTGGCTTTGCGTAGGTCGGAATCGGGCCATTGCTGATCCTTGATGCGCTGCTGCACGTCTTGATAGTAGAGGTCGAACTCCTCGATGCGGTGGTTCGTACCGAAGCGGGCGTTGTAGTGGGTGATAATGGCTTGCAGCGCTGCCTTCTTGGCGTCCGGTTCCTGCTTGTTGTCTTCCAGCTCGGTGGGCAGGTCTTCCTGCAACTGCCGTACATCGGCACTCACCTCGCCCGGCGGTGAGAATACGGCGGCGATATTGAGCGGCACGAAGCTGGGGTTTGCCTGCAGTTTCTCGGCCTGGGCCTCTTCAAATAGCGTGTGATAGGCGATGGCGTCATTGATGGAGGCCGTGGCCAGAATCGCGTTGAACTTGCGACCGCCCGTAGCGGCATCGTGCTTGGCGAGGATGGCGTCGACGATGGCGCGCTTGGCCAGGGTTTCACCTGGCTTGGGTGGGTTCTTACCATCAGGTTTGTAATAGTCAACGTGAAAGCGCAGGACGTTACAGTCTTCAATCGCGTTGGAAATGGTGTATTCGTGCAGGGACTGTTGGAAGAGGTCCTGCGTGGTCTTGAGTGTCTGGGTTTCACCGCTGATCTGCTTGACGCTGGCATTGGCCTCGAAGATAGGCGTGCCGGTGAAGCCGAAAAGCTGGGCCTTGGGGAAGAACGCCTTGATGGCCTGATGGTTATCACCGAATTGCGAACGGTGGCATTCGTCGAAGATGAAGACGATGCGTTTGTCGCGCAGCGCTTCGAGCTGCTCGGCATAGGTGGCAAGCCCACGCTTTTCGCGGCTCTTGTTGCGTTTGCTGCCCTCGTCCAGCGCCAGGCCGAGCTTCTGAATGGTGCAGACGATAACCTTGTCGGCCGCATCGTCCGACAGCATGCGGCGGACGAGCTCGCCAGTGTTGGTGTTGCTCTCGACGCAGCCTTCTTGGAAACGGTTGAATTCCTCGCGGGTCTGCCGATCGAGGTCTTTGCGATCGACCACGAACAGGCACTTTTCAATGGTCGGATTGGCCTTGAGCAGAGTGGAGGCCTTGAAGCTGGTGAGCGTCTTGCCGCTGCCGGTGGTGTGCCAGATGTAGCCGTTACCGCTGTTTTCTTCGATGCACTTGACGATGTTCTTGACGGCATAGATCTGGTAGGGCCGCATCATGAGCAACTTCTGTTCACTGGCGACCAGCACCATGTAACGGCTGATCATCTGGCCGAGTGTGCACTTGGGCAGGAAGGCATCGGCAAACTTATCCAGCCCGGTGATCCTGGTGTTGTCAAGCGCAGCAAATTGGTAAATGGGCAGGAAGCGCTCGTCTGAGTTAAAGCTGAAGTGCCGGGCGTTGTTGTTGGCGAAGTAGTAGGTGGAATCGCGGTTGCTGACAATAAACACCTGCATGAAGCACAACAGCGTGCGGGTGAAGCCGTTGCCAGGGTCGTTTTTGTACTCGACGATCTGCTCGATAGCGCGGCGCGGGTTGAGGCCCAACGTCTTTAGCTCAATCTGCACTACTGGCACCCCGTTGATGAGCAGGATGACGTCAAAGCGGTGGTGGCTGTTGTCGGTATTGATCCGCAGCTGATTTACAACCTCGAAACTGTTCTTGCACCAGTCTTCGATGTTGACGAGGGTGTAGTTCAGTGGCGTGCCATCTTCGCGAATAAAACTATTGCGCATGCGCAGCGTTTGCGCGGCGGTGAAAACGTCGGGGGTAACAATCTCTTCCAGCAGGCGCGAGAACTCCTCATCGGTGAGATTGACGCGGTTGAGCTGCTGGAACTTTTCGCGAAAGTTGGCTTCGAGCGCAGCTCGGTCGCGGATCTCGGGGCGATAGCGGTACTTGAGGTCGCCGAGCTTGGCGAGCAGGCCCTGCTCGATCTGGTGTTCGGTGATGGTCATGAATCTGTCCTGCCGTCATGGAAGCGTGGGTGTAGCGGATAGGCGGCTACCTGTGGCGTATCACAGCCACGTCAAGCATTCGCCTTAGGGGGCTCCCCGCCCGGGCGGTCCAGACTCAAGTCATGATTGCGCGCGTACTCCAGCACCAAAATCTCGACCATCGACGCGACCGAGCGGCGTTCACGATCAGCCGCCAAGCGCAAAAGCTGCTTGATTTCAGCGGAGGTCCGGATAGAAAGGGTTTCGTCCTTCAGGCGTGACATGGCAGAGCCTCGTCAATGATGTCACGCAAATGTACTGCCTTTGTATTTAACTTAACAACACAAATACATGACTTTGATGAAGCTGCGCTGACTGAAGCCTGCATAAGCCCGGCTTCACTAGAAACATCACACCCTCATACTGCGATCCATTCGGTCTGGTGTGCTGTCCGCTTTTGGCCGATCTCTGCCCGTTATGCGGCTCACAGAGATGGCCAAGTCAGGTGCAATAGGTGGTCAAATCCATGCAATTACGCATGCAAGCTGCTTGCAGATCACCTGCCCAAGTTTCGCAACCAGTACGCGCGCGAGGCTCGGCAAGTCACGACTGTGGCAGCACCTTACCCGGCGATTCCCAGCCCCAGCCTGGCCGTCGACGATAGCGAGCGGCCTGCAACTTCGCGTCGTGACCATCGGCGGCGAGCCGTGATTTGTGGCGAAGGACGTAGCTGCGGTGTTGGGGTATGCCAATACCGCTGACGCCATAGCCAAGCATTGCAAGGCTACGAATACCATCGTCATTCGCGATGGAAAACGCGGAAACCCGAATCAGACCATTATCCCCGAGCGTGACCTGTACCGCCTGGTGATGAGGTCGCACCTGCCGTCCGCTGAGCGCTTCGAGGAATGGGTGGTTGCCGAGGTGCTGCCGTCGATCCGCAAGACGGGTGCCTATGTCATGCCTGGCGCGTAGCCGGCTACATCCGGTGTCGACTCGAAGCTGGTCGGCGAGCTAGCCGTCATGGAGTGCTATACCCGCCTGCTCAGGCCGGCGCCGTCCAGCCAGATTTATATGCTGGCCAAGATCGGTTGATCGCCATGGGCTGTATACCGGCTTCCTGCCCGCCTACGCGGTGGACGCGGCGCCCGACTCGACGGCAGGGAGTTTCATGCCGACCAAGGCGCTTAGCGTCCTGCTGAAAGAGCGCGGCATCCCCATGGGCGCTGCCGCCTTCAATCTCCTCTTGTTGGCCTTGGTGCGATCACCGAGCACAAGAACCCGAATCCGCGCTACGCCTTCGACGCGACCACGCACTACCTGTTCCACCCTGACGTGGTGAATCGCTGGCTAGACCGCTATTCTTCCGATCCGTCGTTTTCGAGCAATCCATCAGGCGAAAACGCGCAACGGTCCGGCGAAAAGGAGCGACGGGGCGGCGAAAACGAGCAAGCAATACAAGAGACTACTTACGAGATTACTTCAGAGATTATTCCGGGCGGGGTCGCTGACGCGCCCAGTCCGGCGCTGGAGGGCGAGCTGATCGAGGCGAGAGAAGCACAGGGCGGCGAGCTACCGGCAGTTGCCCTGGCTTCACGCGCAAGGGGCTTTCGTGCTCCTCGGGGGTGAAGTGGCCGCGCAGCACGCCCTGGCTTCACGCGCAAGGGGCTTTCCCGTCGCTTTCCCGTCGATTCAGCGGGCAGGACTCGGCTTGGTAGTAGGCGACCGAGCAGGGAGGCCATTGTAGCCCCATAGCGAGCCGCCATGAACTACCCCAGTACGCTGGCATAGGAAAGGCATAGAGCGAAGCGCCATGGCGATATGGAGGCCTTTCAGCCATATCGGGGCAGGCGGTCTGGCAGGTACCAAAGCCGGCGCAACAGGGCGAAATGCTTGCGGGAAGGGGTGGCGTCGGCCAGGGCGGTGTCGTCCGGCAGTGCAGAAAAGGCCTTCGGCGGCCGGACGCTGTAGCGGGTGTCGGTATTGACATTGGCATTTCCCGCGTCATCCTTATTAATACTTCCTGTGCCGTGCGGGCTGCCACTCCTTGAAGTGTCCCGTTGCGTGCCGGGGGTCGCGAGGTCAGCGCCCATGTTTCCCTGGGCAGGCGTAGGGGATTCATGCGTAGGGGTATGCGTACCGTTACCGACCGTGCCCGCATCTGGCCTCATCTTCCATCCTGTCAGCAGCCAGGCATGCTACTTGATCGCTTGGTAAGCACCGCCTCAGTAGCTTCTCGCTGAAGCGTGACCTTCACGAGACCGCCGAACTCTACGCGCTTAGTCTCCTGCCCTCGGGCAATCGTCTCGACAATCTCATCCAGTAGCCGAGCAGCTTCATCCATAGACAGGCCATCTTTACGCTGGCGTGCCTCAACGATGTGCGACAACCCCATCGCGCCGACACTCTTGCCCGAAGGCTTGACCCGGCCGGTACTTCTCCAGACGAAATCGATCCACCCCAAGCCATTGCGGAACATGGCCCGGTGTACGCTGGTCTTGTCGGCCACTGCACGGGCAAGCGCGTCGCGTCCACGCCGGATGTTCGCCTCTACGCTCTTTATTGCCGACAGCGAGTAGCGAACGTCATCATCCGGGTCTACAGCTGCTTCAGCTCCGGGTCGATCTCCAGTTGCTCATCCATCCACCGAGCCGAGGCCTCGAAACTTCGCCGCAACGAGTCGATCTCGGATTGCGTCAGGCGATAGGCGTCCCTTGTCGAACGTGAGGAGGGTTCGCGCTTCGGATTGGGTGAGGCCTTCGAAACCGTAGCCGAAGGTGTCGCGCCACCAGGGTTCGATATCGCCGTATTTGCCACGGATTTCCGCCAAAGTGCTGGAGTCGAGAGTCAGTTTGCGAGAGTAGTTCTTGCCGGTCAAGGCGACGGCCCCAAGCACCCGACCGCCGTTGCCCTCGATGTGGGTTTTCAACTGCGCCAAGGTGCCGCCCTGAGTCAGGGTGTCATCGAGGATCAGGTAGTCACCTGGCTCGACCTGGCCGGCGAAGGTCGGCTGGTTGGCGATGCGCTCCAAGGCGTTCGCTTGGGTGCGGCCAACCTTTTCGACCTGAATAGGTCGTGTATCAACGCGCAACCCAAGCTGCTTGGCGAGCACCTTCGCCGCAGCCAGAGGAATCCGGTTATCCCCCACCTGCTCGCGAGCCAGAACCGGCACGATGCGCGGCCGGATGCCCTCGGGGATCAGCGCCCGCACCTGTTCCACGAACTCCGGCATCACGGCATCGCGCGCCACGCGCAGCGCCGCAATATCATCGCCGGCCTTCGCGGCGGAATAGTCGGGGTGGTTGTTCAGAAAGCTCAGCGGGTGCGCCAGCACCACGTCAGGGAAGTCTTGACCCCAGCCGCGCCGGGAGTACAAGCCGCCCTCCCGTCCATCGGAACGGCCATCCCCCTGCAACGCCACGGAGGTCAACGCATCCTTCGCCAGGGCGCGCAGTTGGGCCGGCGTCACCCGGCCGAACTGGCGGCCGAAGCGGCGAAGCATCCAAGCCTTGAGGGCGCCCAGTATGTCATCCATCCAGCGGCTGAAGGCTGCCGGCAGTGCCGCGTACTCCTCGACTGCATAGGCCCCGAACTCTTCAACCTGCAAGCGCGGAGCGGCGCCAGCAGCACGCGAGCGGGCTGCGTCGAACACCTCGTGCGCTTTGCCGGTGGAACGCTCTGCCTGCCGGTACAGGGCGGAAAGCCGGCGCATCAGGTCGCTCCATGCGTCGGAGCCGATCAGCCGTTGCCCGCCGCTGTGGAAGGCCTCATGGAGCAGCACGGCAGGCGCGGCGCCCGACGACAGGTTGCTGGCGACCATGTGAATGGTGCCATCCGTGGTGGTCGCCGCCTGCACCCCGGCAGGAAGGGCACCCAGGCTACTCGGCAATCCGCTTGCATCGGCATGGATCACCACGCGACCGGCGTCGATCAGGCGACCGACCATCGTCCCGACATCGCCACAGGTGATTGCCGCGCGCAGCTGCTCGGTGGTCATGCCGGCGGCGCTGCCGCTCGCAACGGAAGTCTTGGCCGCCTCTATGTCCTCCTTGCTGGTCACGTGCTCGCCGCCGATCTGCACCGAGTAGCGCGCGTTCGGCTTGCCGCCCTGTTGTCGCTCGACCGCCGCCAGCGCCGCAGCCATCGCCTCTTTCGACGTGCCGTAGGCGGCGCCCTCAACGGTGACGCTGCGTGCCTCGTGCTCCTTCTCCACCCGGCGCAGTGCCTCGGCGAGCACGCCATCCTGCTCGCGCGCCTGCTCGATCATCGCCGGGTACTGCGCGGCGGTGCGCTCCGCCCAGGCCACCGCGTCCTGCGTGGAGTACATGCGGCGCCGGAAAGCGCGCTCTTGCAACTCCAGCCTGGTGATTTCGGATTCGGTCTTGATGTGCTCCAGCAAAAGCGGATTTCCTCGGTGATCTGGAAGTCCTGAGCGGGGATGTTCGGCGCGCTGGTCGGCTCGCCGGCGACCTCGGGCCGCATCTCGGGACCGACGGCGGCCTCTTGTCACTTCTTGCTTACTCGTCCGCTTCCGGCTCCGGTCTTAGGAGCACGAACTCGGCCAAGGCGACTTCCTCCACTTCGTGCGCCCGATACCCCTGCTGCATCAGCTCCAGCAGCCTCCGCTGCGCGTTGATCCCCGCCGTCTGGAGCGTCGACTCCAGCTCCCCGGCTTCCTTCAACTCCTTCACCCGGTTCGGGAGCCACTGCGTCCAATGCTTCCGCGCCATCGCCTTGAATCGCTGCGCGCTCATCGGTTCCTGCCTCGGTCAGTTGGTCGATCCTGCGGCAAGCTCATCGCGCAGGTCGTTGGCAAAGCGGATGATATACGGCTTGACGCCAGTCCCGAAGGATTGAGGACCAGCCGCACGAAGTCGGCCAGGTCGCGCCCAGCCGCTTGCGCGTCGTGGGTGATCACCTGGAGGGCGGAACTGATCGCTCCCCCTGCCGACCACCACGACGAGGCAGGCTGATGACGATCAGCAGCCACGAGGTGGGGGGACTGGCGATGATCACCAGCACCAGCAGTGCGTCACCCTGGCGGCTGTTATGTCGAGGCGGCACTGATGCTGGCGGATAATCGGTCGAAAATACTGTCACCGAGACATCGCAGAGGGCAACCAGCGGAGAGCTGGGAGGCGTTCAACGGGGAGCAGCAAGCTCCCAGCGCCTACCTTAACGGGGAGCAAAACGGGGAGCAAAACGGGGAGCAAAACGGGGAGCAAAACCCTCAGAAACAACAAAGGCCCGCATCGCTGCGAGCCTAAGTCATTGATTTATATGGTGCCGGCACCAGGAATCGAACCCGGGACCTACTGATTACAAGTCAGTTGCTCTACCTGCTGAGCTATACCGGCGAGGAAGGGCAGCCATTATAGCCGTTTGGCTTGCCGAGTAAACGATTGGTTGCCGGCAAGGTATGGTGACGGGATCTTGCCGTTGCGTTTATTCACATTGGCGGGGATTGCAAGCGGCTTGGCGGGCATTCTCATGCGACCATTGGTCGCGATTTCAACTTATTGTTTTCATTATATTTTTGCTTTTGCTCAAAAAACGGACGATGTTTTGTATAGTGCCAATTGCGGTCTTCGGAAGGAGTTGTCCGGAAATCATCAACACAGTTATCCACAGGTGGTGTGGGTAACACGTTCGGCCAGCAGCAGGTGGTTGCGCGGGGTCAGATGGGGGGCGCAGAAGCGGCCCAGGCGGACCTGGTAGCCCTGTTCCTCCAGATACAGGGCGCGGTCGAGCAGCAACCACAGTTCCAGCGGGCGGCGGAACAGGGCGCGCAGCAGTTCGAGGTTGCGCACTTGGGCCAGGCGTTGCCAGCCCCGGGCTTCCAGTGCCTGCCAGTCGCGCGGCGTGGGGACGGGGAGATCCTTGAGGGCGGCAAGGTCGCGGCAGTAGTCGGCGAAGGCTTTCTGCAGCCAGGCGACGGGCAGCGAGGGGGTCGGCAGATAGGCGTCGACGCCGCGCAGTTCCCGTTGCAGCAGGTCGAAGGCCAGGCGGCGGGCCATCGACTGGTCGCGCTGGCGGCGCACCCGGGCGCTGGCGGTGACGGTTTCCCTGAGTGGCAGGCGCAGGTCCTCGCGGGAGAGCTGCATCTGCGAGGCGCGGGCGGCGGCGGATAGCGGCCGGTAGTCCGTGCTGTCGATGCGGTTGTAGCAACAGGGCGCCACTGCCAATTGCCGGCAGCCGGCGTGGCTTGCCAGTTGCAGCAAGCGTATGTGGAGTTCGCCGCAAGCGTGCAGCGCCACCGGGGTGTGGGCGGCGTCGAGCTGGTCGGCGGCGTCGGCGGCGAGCACGTCCTGCCGTCGGTGGCGGGCCGCAAGCTCGAGGCGGTCGCTGAGCGCCTGGCCGGCCGCGACCAGCTCGGCGTCGTGTTCCAGGCAGGTCAGCGGCGTGCCGTCGTGGGCCAGGGCGTGACCGAGGTGGCCCTTGCCGGAGCACCAGTCGAGCCAGTGGCGGGGCCGGGTGCCGAACTGCAGGCGGCTGGCGAAGTGGCGGATCTGCTGCCACTTGCGTCCCGGCACGTCCACCGCGAAGCGCTCCGGCGCTCCGTCCGGCACCAGAGCGGGCAGTTCGCCGGTTTCGCTCAGGGCGAGCGAGGCAGCGGCCAGCGTGGCGAAGGGCTCGGGGGCAGCGAGGTGTTCGGGATGGTTGTGGGCGGCTTCGGCGTCCGTCAGGGAGCGTCGACGCAGCCAGTCGGCCAGCTTGGGGTGTTGTTCTTCCCAGGGCAGCTGCAGAAGGTTGAACGGCCGCGGCCGCCAGAAACCTTGGTGATCGAGCAGAAAGTCGTCGAGGACACGGAAGCGTTCGAGCAGCTGCGGGCCGCTGAGAGGAAGGACGTCTGGCATGGTTCGTGAGTGGCTCGGCTGGGGCCGCGATTATAGCGGGGGGATTCCGGCGGGCGGCACGAGGGGGCGAATACCTTTGTTGGAACGTCAGTGCGGGGTTCGAGGTGCTTGATAGAATCCGGCCGGTTTCCACGGTGAACGGGTATGGTGTATGGCCATGCACTTTTTAGCTCGCGCGAGGCCCCGATTTGTCGCTCGTAGACCTAAAGCGGGCGCAAAGTCCCCTCGCAGTGACATAAAGATGTAGGTACAAGTGTTGCTACCATCTTTAGTATTTGTCATCGCTCTGGCCACGCAGGAGGCCCGCCTTGTCGACCCATGTCGCTTTGCATCATGTCACCCATTATCGCTACGACCGTCTAGTTAACGTGGGGCCACAGATCGTGCGTCTGCGTCCGGCACCCCATAGCCGCACCCGCATTCTCTCGTATGCGCTGAAGGTGGCGCCGGGCGAGCATTTCATCAACTGGCAGCAGGACCCGCAGGGCAACTACCTGGCGCGTCTGGTGTTTCTGGAAAAGACCCGCGAGATGAAGATCGAGGTCGATCTGGTCGCCGAGATGGCGGTGTTCAACCCCTTCGACTTCTTCCTCGAGTCCTACGCCGAGACCATTCCCTTCGACTACACCGAGGGCGAGCAGCGCGAGCTGGCGCCCTACCGGGTGAAGCTGCCGGCGACGCCGCTGTTCTCCCGCTACTTGGCCGGCATCGACCTGAAGCCGACCCGCAGCGTGGACTTCCTGGTCGCGCTGAACCAGCGCCTGGCGCGCGACGTGCGCTACCTGATCCGCATGGAGGCGGGCGTGCAGACGCCCGAGGAGACCCTGGAGAAGGCCGCCGGCTCCTGCCGCGACTCGGCCTGGCTGCTGGTGCAACTGCTGCGTCATCTGGGCCTGGCGGCACGCTTCGTTTCCGGCTACCTGATCCAGCTCAAGCCCGACGTGAAGTCGCTCGACGGCCCCAGCGGCACCGAAGTGGACTTCACCGACCTGCATGCCTGGTGCGAGGTGTATCTGCCGGGCGCCGGCTGGGTCGGCCTCGATCCGACCAGCGGCCTGTTCGCCGGCGAGGGCCACATCCCGGTGGCGTGCAGCCCGGAGCCGTCTTCGGCGGCGCCGATCAGCGGTCTGGTCGACGACTGCGAGTGCGAGTTCTCCCATGACATGCGCATCGAGCGCATCTGGGAAGCGCCGCGGGTGAGCAAGCCCTACAGTGAGGAGCAGTGGCGGGCGATCCTTGACCTAGGGCGCAAGGTCGACGTCGATCTGGCGCGCGGGGACGTGCGCCTGACCATGGGCGGCGAGCCGACCTTCGTCGCCCTCGACTACCCGGACGAGCCCGAGTGGAACACCGAGGCCATGGGGCCGAACAAGCGCCGCCTGGCCGCCGACCTGTTCCACCGCCTGCGCCAGCACTATGCGCCACAGGGCCTGGCGCACTTCGGCCAGGGTAAGTGGTACCCGGGCGAGCAGCTGCCGCGCTGGTCGCTCAACTGCTTCTGGCGCAAGGATGGCGAGCCGGTCTGGCAGGACCCGGCGCTGTATGCCGACGAAACCCGCAACTACGGGGCCGACGCGCAGCTGGGTGCGCGCTTCCTCGACACCCTCTGCGGTTATCTCGGAGTGTCCGGTGAGCATTTCTTCCCGGCCTATGAGGACTGGCTGTACTACCTCTGGCGTGAACGCCGCCTGCCGGAGAATGTCACCCCGGAGGACGCGCGGCTGGCCGACCCGCTGGAGCGCGAGCGCCTGCGCCGGGTCTTCGAGCACGGTCTGGGCCATGCGGTCGGGCACATCCTGCCGCTGATGCGCAGCCTCGACGGCAGTTGCTGGCTTACCGGCTCCTGGTTCCTGCGTGACGAATACTGCCGGCTGATCCCCGGCGACTCGCCGCTGGGCTACCGCCTGCCGCTGGACTCGTTGCCCTGGGCGCGGGACGTGGACCAGCCCCACCTGCATGCGCAGGACCCCAACCAGCCCCTCCCGCCGCTGCCAAGCCGGCAGCGGATCTTCCAGCAGCTGCGCAGCACGCCGGCCGGCCGGCCGGCCGTGGCGGGCACGGGCGCGGGCCCTGGCGGCACCGGGCGAGGCGAGGGCGGTCCGGGCGAGAGTACGCGCCACGCGGCGGCTCCGGCGCCCTTCGAGTCGGGAGTCGACATCGTGCGCACCGCGCTTTGCGCCGAGCCACGTGACGGCCGCTTGTACCTCTTCATGCCGCCGCTGGAGCGCCTGGAGGACTACCTGGAGCTGGTCGCGGCCATCGAGGCGACTGCCCGCGAGCTGAACTGCCCGGTGCTGCTGGAGGGCTACGAGCCGCCGGCCGACCTACGCATGCGGCATTTCCGCGTCACCCCCGACCCGGGCGTGATCGAGGTGAACATCCATCCGGCGGAAAACTGGGACGAGTTGGTCGAGCGCACCGAGTTCCTCTACGAAGCGGCCCGTCAATCGCGGCTATCCAGCGAGAAGTTCATGCTCGATGGCCGCCACGTCGGCACCGGCGGCGGCAACCACTTCGTCCTCGGCGGTGCGACCCCGGCCGACTCGCCGTTCCTGCGCCGCCCCGACCTGCTGCGCAGCCTGATCGGCTACTGGCACAACCACCCGTCGCTGTCCTACCTGTTCTCCGGCCTGTTCATCGGCCCGACCTCGCAGGCGCCGAGGGTGGACGAGGCGCGCAACGACTCGCTCTACGAGCTGGAGATCGCCTTCCAGCAGATGCCCGAGCCGGGCACCGCCTGCCCGCCGTGGCTGGTCGACCGCCTGCTGCGCAACCTGCTGGTGGACGTCAGCGGCAATACCCACCGCGCCGAGTTCTGTATCGACAAGCTGTACTCGCCGGACAGCGTCAGCGGGCGCCTCGGCCTGCTCGAGTTCCGCGCCTTCGAGATGCCGCCGCACGAGCAGATGAGCCTGGCCCAGCAGCTGCTGCTGCGCTCGCTGATCGCGCGCTTTTGGGACGAGCCGTACCAGCCGCAGCGCCTGGTGCGCTGGGGCACCGAGCTGCACGACCGCTTCATGCTGCCGCACTTCATCGCCCAGGACTTCCACGATGTGATCTACGAGATGGACCAGCATGGCTATCCGCTGCGTCCGGAGTGGTTCGCCCCGCACTTCGAGTTCCGCTTCCCGAAACTCGGCGACTTCGCCGTGCAGGGCATGGCGCTGGAGGTGCGTCAGGCGCTGGAGCCCTGGCACGTGATGGGCGAGGAGGGCGCTGTCGGCGGCACCGCGCGCTACGTGGATTCCTCCCTGGAGCGTCTGCAGGTAAGCGTCAGCGGCATGCCCCAGGACCGCTACGTGCTGACCTGCAACGGCGTGCCGGTGCCGCTGTGCCCGACCGGCACGGTTGGCGAGTTCGTCGGCGGCGTGCGCTATCGCGCCTGGCAGCCGGCCTCCAGCCTGCACCCGACCATCGGCGTGCATGCGCCGCTGGTATTCGACCTGGTGGACACCTGGATGCAGCGTTCCCTGGGCGGTTGCCAGTACCATGTCAGCCATCCGGGCGGGCTCAGCTACGAAACCCTGCCGGTCAACGCCTACGAGGCGGAAAGCCGCCGTCTGTCGCGCTTCTTCCGTATCGGCCACACACCGGGCAAACTGGTGCCTGCCGCGCCGGTCGAGAACAGGGAGATGCCGATGACCCTGGACCTGCGCCGCCGCTGAGCGTCCTTCCGTCCTGGCGGAGTGGCCCGGAGGGACTGATCCACGCGGATCTTTTCCCCGGGCCCTGTTCGCCGGGGAGGGGAGCGCGAGGCGCAATTTCCCTGATTTCGAGTCACCCATGTCCGATCTGTTTGTCGACAATCCGCGCGACGCCGCGACCTACCATGAACTCTTCGACGCCAGCGGCAAGGTGCGTCCCCACTGGCGGCCGATGTTCGATTTCCTGCGGCGCTTCACGCCGGCGCAGCTGCGCCAGCGCCAGGCCCTGCTGACCCGGCAGATCCAGGAAAACGGGGTGACCTACAACGTCTATGCCGATCCCAACGGTGCCGACCGTCCCTGGGAGCTGGATCTGCTGCCCAACATCATTCCCGCCGAGGAGTGGCAGCAGCTCGCCGAGGGCGTGGCGCAGCGCGCAACCCTGCTGAACGCGGTGCTGGCCGACATCTATGGTCCGCAGCGGCTGCTCGCCGAGGGGCTGCTGCCCACCGACCTGGTGTTCGGGCACAGCAACTTCCTCTGGCCCTGCCGGGGCATCGAGCCGCCGGGCGGCACCTGGCTGCATGTCTACGCGGTGGACCTGGCGCGGGCGCCGGACGGTCGCTGGTGGATCACCGCCGACCGCACCCAGGCGCCCTCCGGCGCCGGCTATGCGCTGGAGAATCGCCAGTTCGTCTCGCGCGCCTTCCCCGATCTGTACCGCGACCTGCGCGTGCAGTATGTGGCCGGCTACTTCCATACCCTGCGCGAGACCCTGGCGCGCGAGGCGCCGACCGACGGCGAGACGCCGCTGGTCGTGCTGCTGACCTCCGGGCGTTTCAACGAGAGCTACTTCGAGCACCTCTACCTGGCCCGCCAGCTGGGCTATCCGCTGGTCGAGGGCAGCGACCTGACAGTGCGCGACGCCACCGTTTACCTGAAGACCCTCGACGGTCTGAAGCGGGTCCATGCCTTGCTGCGGCGTCTCGACGACGACTACTGCGATCCGCTGGAGCTGCGCACCGACTCCGCCCTCGGCGTGCCCGGCCTGCTCGAGGCGGTCCGCGAAGGCCGGGTGCTGGTGGCCAACGCCCTCGGCAGCGGCGTGCTGGAGTCCCCAGGGCTGCCGGGCTTCCTGCCGGCGATCAGCCGCAAGCTGTTCGGCGAGGAGCTGCTGCTGCCGTCCATCGCCAGTTGGTGGTGCGGCGAGCCGCCGGTGCTGCAGGAGGTGCTGAAGAAGCTGCCGCAGCTGATGATCCGCTCGGCCTATCCGGCGCGCCACTTCGACCCGCTGTTCGGCCCCGAGCTGGATGCCAGGCAGCGCGCGGCCCTGGCCGAGCGCCTGCGCCAGCGTCCCTACGCTTATGTCGGCCTGGAACGCCCGCAGCTGTCGCGGGCGCCGATATGGCAGGGCGAACGCGGCAAGCTGGAGGCGCGGCCGATCGGCATGCGGGTGTTCGCCGTGGCCAGCGCCGACGGCTATCGGGTGATGCCCGGCGGCCTGACCCGGGTCGCCGCCCATGCCAACGCCGAGGTGCTGTCGATGCAACGCGGCGGGGCGAGCAAGGATACCTGGGTGCTCGGCGGGCGGCATGCCGCCAGCGAACCCTGGCAGTGGGTGCGTCCGCTGGGCGTGGCCGACATCGTGCGCAGCGACCCCTACCTGCCGTCGCGGGTGGTGGAGAACCTCTACTGGTTCGGCCGCTACAGCGAGCGCTGCGAGGAGGGTGCGCGCCTGCTGCGCATCATGCTGGCCGGCTATGTCGACGACGGCAACGACCCGCAGGCCTTGCAGGCCGCACTGGCGATGGCCGAGGGGCTCGGCCTGCTGCCCCCGCGCGCCTGCGACTGCGACCTGGAGACGCGGCTGCGCCGGGCCGTGCTGGGCAAGGACTGGCCGGCCAGCCTGCGCAACAATCTGCAGTGCCTGCACATGGCGGCCGCCAGCGTGCGCGGCAAGCTGTCCCAGCAGAACTGGCAGGCCCTGCTGGAGCTGCAGCGGGCGGCGCAGTGCCTGGAGAACGAGGAGGCCGACCTGGGCGAGCTGCTGGATTTCCTCGACAGCCAGCTGGTGTCCATGGCGGCCCTCTCCGGCTTCGTCCTCGACGACATGACCCGCGACCACGGCTGGCTATTCCTGCTGATTGGCTGCCGCATCGAGCGTCTGCAGTTCCTCGCCGAGAGCATCGCCGGCTTTCTCCGCGACCGCGCCGTGCACGACCAGTCGGCGCTGGCCTGGCTGCTCGAGCTGGGCAACAGCAGCATCACCTACCGCACCCGCTACCTGGCCACGGCGCAGCTGATCCCGGTGCTCGACCTGCTCCTGCTCGACCAGCAGAACCCCCACGCGGTGCTCTACCAGCTGCATGTGCTGCGCAGCTCCCTGCGCCGTCTCGGCGAGAGCTTCGAGATGTTGCCGGGGCCGGGTCTGCAGGCCATGCACGACCGCCTGGCCGCCTTCGACCTGGGGCGCCTGGAGTACAACCCTTTCGCCTATCCCGACAGCTCCGCCGCGCCGAACGAGCTGGCCGACCTGCTGTGCGAGGTCGCCGCGGAGGCGGGACGGCTTTCCGACCATCTCGGCCTGCGCTTCTTCGTTCATGTCGATGCCAGCCAACGGACCCAGTCGCGATGACTTCTGCCCATTACCGGATCGTCCATGCCACCCGCTACCGCTACTCGGCGCCGGTGTCCCTGGCCAAGCAGCTGGCGCACCTGTGGCCGCGCGACTGCCCCTGGCAGCGCTGCCGCAGCCGCGAGCTGAGCGTCGGCCCGCCGCCGTCCTGGCGGGTCGACGATCTCGATGCCTTCGGCAACCCCTTGACCCGCCTGGCCTTCGAGCGTCCCCACCACGAACTGGAAGTGCGCGCCCGGCTGCAGGTGGAGGTGCTGCCGCGCCCGGACTTCGACCTGACCGACTCGCCGGCCTGGGAGCAGGCCTGCCTGGGCCTGGCCTACAGCGGCCGGCCGCTGGGCGCCGAGCAACTGGAGGCGGCGCGCTTTCGCTTCGACTCGCCCTACGTGCTCCTCGAGCAGATCTTCGTCGCCTACGCCGACGACTGCTTCGTGGCCGGCCGGCCGCTGCTGCTGGCGGTGCAGGCGCTGATGGAGAAGATCTTCCGCGAGTTCACCTTCGATGCCGCAGCCACCCAGGTGGCCACGCCCCTCGAACAGGTGCTCGAGGAGCGCCGCGGGGTCTGCCAGGACTTCGCCCACCTGATGCTCGCCTGCCTGCGCTCGCGCGGCCTGGCGGCGCGCTACGTCAGTGGCTACCTGCTGACCCAGCCGCCGCCCGGGCAGCCGCGGCTGATCGGCGCCGACGCCTCCCACGCCTGGATCGCCGTCTACTGTCCGCGCCAGGGCTGGGTCGACTTCGATCCGACCAACAACATGCGTCCGGCCCTGGAGCACATCACGCTGGCCTGGGGCCGCGATTTCGCCGATGTCTCGCCGCTGCGCGGGGTGATCCTCGGCGGCGGCAGCCACGACCCGGAGGTGAGTGTCACCGTCATGCCCCTGGCCGAGGCCGAGCGGCATGCGCTTTGACTGCGGGCCGTCCGGCCCTTCGATCAGGAGCTCCTCATGAAAACCCCGCTATCCTTGTTTATCACTGCCTGCCTGGCGGCATCCGCGCTGCAGGCGCAGGCTCTGGAAATCCTCCCCGGCCTCTGGGAGTTCGAGTCCAAAGGCGTAGTGGCGGGCGGCAGGCCGATCCCCAACATGCAGGAAGTCATGGCGCAGATGCAGAAGCTGCCTCCCGAACGACGCAAGGCGATGGAGGACATGCTGGCCCAGCAGGGCGTCGAGATGGGCGACAGGGGCGTACGCGCCTGCCTGAGCGAGGAGCAGGCCAAATCCCAGGCGCTGCCATTCCAGGACGACCGCCCCGGCTGCAACCAGGAAGTGACCGAGCGCAGCGACCAGCTCTGGAAGTTCCGCTTCCACTGCCCGGACTCCCAGGGCGAGGGCGAGACCCGCTTCGCCAGCGAGCGCGAATTCACCACCGTGGTGAACATCGTCACTGCAGGCAAGAGCGGGGTCACCCACATGGAATCCCATGCCCGCTGGGTGGATAGCGACTGTGGCGGGCTCAAGCCCGGCCAGGGGAGCTAGCCCTCGGCAACAGGCTTTACCCCTGACACTGCGAGGAAGCCAGGAGGATGGACGCTCTCCCGACAAGAACCAGCGCAATCCTCGACCTCGGCGGTCTGCAGGCCCTGATCGAGGCGCTCGCCGCCCGCGGCTACCAGGTGCTCGGGCCGGTGCTGCATGACGAGGCGATCGTCTACGACGAAATCACTGGGTTGGCCGACCTGCCGGCCGGCTGGACGGATCGCCAGGGGCCCGGGCATTACCGCCTGGAACGGCGCGACGATCAGGCGCTGTTCGGATTCGCCGCCGGTCCGCAGTCGTGGAAACGCTTCCTGCATCCGCCGGTCGAGACCCTGTGGCGGGTACAGCAGGGGGAGGGCGGGCTCCTCTTCAGCACCGCTGTCGAGGCGACTCCCAAGTACGCCTTTCTCGGCGTGCGCGCCTGTGACCTGCATGCCATCGCCATCCAGGACCGGGTGCTCTGCGAAGGACCCTACCCGGACCCGGGCTATGCAGGACGCCGGCGCGACGCCTTCATCGTCGCGCTCAATTGCGCTGTGGCTGGCGACACCTGCTTCTGCGTGTCCATGGGCTGCGGGCCGAAGGTCGAGGGCGCTTTCGACCTGGCGCTGACCGAGCTTCTCGACGAGACCCGCCACGAGTTCCTGATCGAGGTCGGCAGCCAGGCGGGCGGCGAGGTGCTGGCCGGCCTGCCCCGGCGTCCTGCGCTAGAGGCCGACCGGGCGGCGGCCGAGGCGGTCGTCGCGCGCACCGCCAGCCAAATGGGCCGCAGCCTGGACACCGCCGGGTTGCAGGAGCTCCTGCAGGGCAATCCGGAGCATCCGCGCTGGGACGAGGTAGCCGAACGCTGCCTGACCTGCGCCAACTGCACCATGGTCTGTCCGACCTGCTTCTGCACCACCGTGGAGGATCACAGCGACCTGACAGGCAGCTCCGCCGAACGGGTGCGCCTGTGGGACTCCTGCTTCACCCTGGACTTCTCCTACATCCATGGCGGCAGCGTGCGCCAGAGCGACAAGGGGCGCTATCGCCAGTGGATGACCCACAAGCTGGCCAGCTGGATCGACCAGTTCGGCAGCTCCGGCTGCGTCGGCTGCGGGCGCTGCATCACCTGGTGCCCGGTGGGCATCGACATCACGGAAGAGGCGGCAGCCATCCGGGCCACGCCACAGGCAGGCAAAGGGGGGGGCCATGGAGAGCATTGAGGACATCCTCGGCCGGCACCCCTTCTTCGCCGGCTTCGATGCCGAGCATGGCCGGCTGGTCGCCGGCTGCGCGCGCAACATCCGTTTCGCTGCCGGGCAATACCTGTTCCGTGAGGGTGATCCGGCAGACGAGTTCTTTCTCATCCGCCATGGCGCGGTGGCCCTCGAGCTGGTCGAGCCGGGGCGGCCGCCGGTGGTCTTCGCCACCCTCGGCGAGGGCGAGATCGTCGGGGCCTCCTGGCTGCTGCCGCCGTACCGCTGGAGGCTCGCCGCCCGCGCCACGGAGCTGACCCGGGCGATCGGCATCGACGCCGCCTGCCTGCGTGGCAAATGCGAGGCCGACCACCACCTCGGCTACGAGATGATGAAGCGCTTCCTGCCGATCCTGGTGGATCGCCTGCAGGCCACCCGACTGCAGATCCTCGACGTCTATGGAAGGCGCTGACGATGCTGGCATCGTTCGCTGACCCCTTCCTGCCGCAGCCCTATCGGGTCGAGCGGCGGCGTCGCGAACTGGTCGGCACCGTGACCCTGGAACTCGCCCCGCTGGCCGGTGCGCGGCCGGATTTCCTGCCCGGCCAGTTCAACATGCTCTACGCGTTCGGCGTCGGCGAGGTGGCCATCAGCCTGAGCGGCGACCCGGCCCGCGGGACGACCTTCGTGCACACGGTGCGCAATGTCGGCGCGGTCAGCGGCGCGCTGGCCGGGCTGGAGCCCGGGGCGAGCATCGGCGTGCGCGGCCCCTTCGGCAGCGGCTGGCCACTGGCGGAGGCCGAGGGCGCGGATGTGTTGCTGGTTGCCGGAGGGCTCGGCCTCGCGCCGCTGCGCCCGGCGATTTACGAGATTCTGGCCCGGCGCGAGCGCTATGGCCGGGTGGTCATTCTGGTCGGCAGCCGCAGTCCCGCCGATATCCTCTATCGCCGCGAGCTGGAGCGCTGGCGGCGGCGTCCCGACCTCGAAGTGCTGATGACCGTCGACCATGCCGACGCCGACTGGCGGGGCCATGTCGGCGTGGTGCCGGCGCTGATCCCGCATGCCGGCCTGGACCCTGTGGAGACGCTCGCGCTGGTCTGCGGGCCGGAGGTGATGATGCGCTTCACCGCCAACGCCCTGCTCGCCGCGGGGATCGAGGCCGAGCGCATCCACCTGTCTATGGAGCGCAACATGAAATGCGCCATCGGCCAGTGTGGTCATTGCCAGTTCGGGCCGTTCTTCGTCTGCAGGGACGGGCCGGTGCTGGGCTACGACCGCATCGGCGGCATCCTCGCCGTGCCGGAGATCTGAAATGGAAACGAAGCCACGCCCGCGCCTCGCCGTCTGGAAGTTCGCCTCCTGCGACGGCTGCCAGCTGTCTTTGCTCGACTGCGAGGATGAACTTCTGCTGCTCGCCGATACCGTGCAGATCGCCTACTTCGCCGAGGCCTCCAGCGCCCTAGAGGACGGCCCCTACGACCTCTCGCTGGTGGAGGGCTCGATCACCACGCCGGCCGATGCCGAACGCATCCGCGAGGTGCGCCGGCAGTCGAAGTTCCTCGTCACCATCGGCGCCTGCGCCACCGCTGGCGGCATCCAGGCGCTGCGCAACTTCGCCGATGTGGACGAGTACATCTCCGTGGTCTACGCCTCGCCGCAGTACATCGAGACGCTGGCTACCTCGACGCCGATCGCCGCCCATGTGCCGGTGGATTTCGAGCTGCGCGGCTGCCCGATCAACAAGGTGCAACTGCTCGAGGTGATCTCGGCCTTCCTCGCCGGGCGCAAGCCGGCGATCGCCACCTACAGCGTGTGCATCGAGTGCAAGCGGCGCGGCACGGTCTGCGTGATGGTGCAGGGCATCCCCTGTCTCGGCCCGGTGACCCATGCCGGCTGCGGCGCCCTCTGTCCGAGCTGCCGGCGCGGCTGCTACGGCTGCTACGGGCCGATGGAGACGCCGGACACCGCGGCGCTGGCACGCCAGTGGAGCTCCATGGGCGTCGCGCCGCGGGACATCCGGCGCGCCTTCCACACCTTCAACGCCGCAGCGCCGGCGTTCCGCCAGGAGGGCGAGGCCCATGGCGACTAAAAGGATCCGAGTCGACTATCTCACCCGCGTCGAGGGTGAGGGCTCCCTCGATCTGCACATCGAAGGCGACCGGGTCACCGCAGCGCGGCTCGGCATCTTCGAGCCGCCGCGCTTCTTCGAGGCCTTTCTGCGCGGCCGCGGTTACGCCGAAACGCCGGATATCGTGGCGCGGATCTGCGGCATCTGTCCGGTCGCCTATCAGATGAGCGCGGTGCATGCTCTGGAGAATGCCTTCGGCGTGCGGGTTGAGGGACAACTGCGGGCGCTGCGCCGGCTGATCTACTGCGGCGAGTGGATCGAAAGCCATGCGCTGCACGTGATCATGCTGCATGCGCCGGACTTTCTCGGCTATCCCGATGCGATACGCATGGCGGCCGAGCATGGCGAGGCGGTCCGCAACGGGCTTGCCCTGAAGAAGGCCGGCAACGCCGTGATACGCCTGCTCGGCGGACGCGAGATCCACCCGGTCAACGTCAGGGTCGGCGGTTTCTACAGCGTGCCGAGCCGTGTCGAGCTGGCCCCGCTGGCCCGGGAGCTCGGGCGGGCCCGCGAGATCGCCGTCGAAACCGTGCGCTGGGTGGCGGGCTTTCCCTTCCCGGAGATCGAGCGGGACTATGAGTTTGTCGCACTGCGCCATCCCGACGAATATCCCCTCAACGAGGGGCGTCTGGTCTCCAGTCGCGGTATCGATATCGACATCGCCGACTACGAGACGGAATTCGAGGAGCGCCAAGTGCCCCACTCGACGGCCCTGCATTCGCTGCTGAAACGGCGCGGCGCCTATCTGGTCGGGCCGCTGGCGCGCTACGCGTTGAACTTCGATCGGCTGCCGGAGGAAATACAGGCGCTTGCCCGCGAAGTCGGAATCGACCCGGTGTGCCGCAACCCGTTCCAGAGCATCGTGGTGCGCGCCCTGGAAATTCTCTACGCCTGTGAGGAGGCGCTGCGCATCATCGCCGCCTACCAACCGCCGGCCGTCGCCGCCGTGCCGGTCGAGCTGCGGGCCGCGACCGGCTTCGGCTGCACCGAGGCGCCGCGGGGCACCCTCTGGCACCGCTACGACCTGGCCGCCGACGGCTCGATCGGCGAGGCGCGCATCGTCCCGCCCACCGCGCAGAATCAGCCGAGCATCGAGGCGGATCTGGAAGCCGTCGCCACGCCTATCCTCGACCAGCCCGAGGATTTCATCCGCCAGCGCTGCGAGCTGAGCATCCGCAACTACGATCCGTGCATCTCCTGCTCGACCCACTTCCTCAAGCTGGCGCTGCACCGCACATGAGCGGGGCTGGCGGCCAGGTGCAGGTGCTCGCCCTTGGCAATCCGCAGCGCGGCGACGACGGCATCGGCCCGGCGGTCGCCGCCCGGCTGCGCGGCCGGCTGCCGGCAGAAGTCGCACTGCGGGTGTGCGGTGGCGACCTGCTGGGGTTGCTCGAGGACTGGAACGGCGTCGCGGCCCTGGTCTGCGTGGATGCTTCGGCACCTCTGGGCGATCCGGGGCGCATCCGCCGGCTCGATCTGGCCACGGACGAGCTGGCGCGGGAGCCGTCGCTCGCCTCCAGCCACGGCTTCGGCCTGGCAGAGGCAGTCGGGCTGGCTAGCGCCCTCGGGCTGGCGCCGCCGCGGATCGTCGTCTATGCAGTGGAGGGGGGCCGTTTCGCGGACGGAGCAGCCCTGACCGTCGAGGTCGCCGCCGCTGTGGACGAGGTCGCCGCGCGCATTCTCGACGAAGTCGGCCGGCTCCGGCTGGCGACGGAGGCGGCGGCTTGCTCCTGAGGCGGCTTCGTTCGCCTGCGTAGCGGCAGGCATTCCCCAATCTGGGTCGGGTTCGGCATGGCATCTGGCGGTGAGCTTTTTTGACGAAGTTTTCACTGCGCGTGCGGCATAGTCCATGCCACTCCGGGGCAAGCCCGGTATGAGCACGCAGCAACCGAGGAACTCATGGCAACGACGAAATCTCCACTCGCCGGGCGTAGGGGGACCGACTGGGCCGGGCTTGGCTGGATGTTTTTGTTTTTCTGGTATTTTTCCGGCGTTACCCAGGCGCTGCTCTGGGCGTCGGGCGTCGCCGGGTCCACCGGTTCCCGCCAGGCCCTTCTGGCCAGCATCCTGTGGCTGGTACCGCTGCTGCTGTTTCCTGGCCGGACGAAGCTGCTCGCGGGCGTGATCGGCGCCATACTCTGGCTGTGCTCCTTGTCCGGCTTCGGCTACTTCCTGGTGTACGGCCAGGAATTCTCGCAGAGCGTCATCTTCATCATGTTCGAGTCGAACATGAACGAGGCGAGCGAGTACCTGGGCCACTATTTCTCCTGGTCGATCGTGCTGGCTGTCGTCGCCTACGGCTTGGGCGGCTGGCTGCTGTGGCGCAAGGTGCGTCCGGTCTATCTGCCGCGCCGGGCCGCGCTCGTCGTCAGCCTGCTGCTGTTCACCACCTCGGTCGGCTATCAGGGGGTGCGCCAGTTCTTCAGGCACGAGAAATTCCAGGCAGCAGTAGATGGCTTCGAGAAGCGCATCGAGGCGGCCTCGCCCTGGCAACTGGTGGTTGGCTATCGCCAGTACCTCCGGCAGTTGGCGAACATGGAGGGCCTGCTGGCCAGCCGCGAGCAGATTCCGCCGCTGAAGAACCTGGTCGATGCCCATGCCGGGCAGCCCTCGACCCTGGTGCTGGTCATCGGCGAGTCGACCAACCGCCAGCGTCTGAGCCTCTACGGCTATTCGCGGCCGACCACGCCCAACCTCGACAAGCTGCGCGGCGAGCTGCAGGTGTTCGACAATGTGGTCACCCCGCGCCCCTACACCATCGAGGCACTGCAGCAGGTGCTGACTTTCGCCGACCAGGAGAACCCAGAGCTGTACCTGACCACGCCCTCGCTGGTCAGCGTGATGAAGCAGGCCGGCTACAAGACCTACTGGATCACCAACCAGCAGACCATCACCAAGCGCAACACCATGCTCACCACCTTCTCCAAGCAGGCGGACGAGCAGTTCTACCTGAACAACAACCGCGACCAGAACGCCCGCCAGTATGACGGCAGCGTGCTCGAGCCGTTCGCCCAGGTGCTGGCCGACGACGCACCGCGCAAGTTCGTGATGGTGCACCTGCTGGGCACCCACATGCGCTACCAGTACCGCTATCCGGCAGAGTTCGAGCGCTTCACCGACCGCACCGGCGTGCCCACCAGCGTCACCGAGGACCAGCTGCCGACCTACAACAGCTACGACAATGCCGTGCTGTACAACGATTACGTGGTCTCCTCGCTGCTCGAGCGTTTCCGCGCCACTGATCCCAACGGCTTCCTGCTGTATCTGGCCGATCATGGCGAGGCGGTGTTCGACGCGCCCGACCCCGAGGTGCTCGGCCGCAACGAGGGCGCGCCGACCAGCCCGATGTACACCGTGCCCTTCATCCTGTGGAGCTCGCCGAAGTGGCAGGCGCAGCAGCAGCGCGACTTCTCGCCCGTGCTGAACCGCCCCTACAGCAGCTCGCACTTCATCCACACCTGGGCGGACCTGGCCGGCCTGCGCTTCGACGAGTTCGACTCGAGCAAGAGCCTGGTGAGCGCCGATTTCCGCAAGCGTCCGCTGCTGATCGGCGATCCGGAGCAGCCCAAGGGCCTGATCGACTTCAGCCTGATCAAGCCCAAGAAATCCGCGGATTCGAGCACCGAGTTCGTCCGGCAGGAGCGGGAGGCCAAGGAGCGGCCGCTGTAGCTCCTGCCGTCCTGTCCGTCTTCGCCCGGAGGCGGGCAGGGCGGACGGCCCCCGCTTCGCCGCTTTCCGTTTACGCCGGGTTCGCCCGGCGTTTTCGTGTCCGGCCACCGCGTTTCGGTTGCGCCGGATCGCCGTGGTCGTCCGCGCCCGCTGGCTATGCTGGTGTCCAGAGCGTCCGGCACGGCGCGGAAAGGGAGGAAGTATGGGCGACGAACATTCCGGCTGCGGCCGGGCGACCGAGCCTGCCGCTGGCGCCGGCCTTCTCCGCCAGGCCTGCGGGACTACGGTCGATGCGCTGAACGATGCCTGTTTCTGCATCAGTCTCGATCACCGGGCCCTCGACACGGCCCTCGCAACCGAGCTTGGCGATCCGCGGCTCGTGGCGCTGTTGCGCGAGCGCTGCCCGCATGTCTTCGCCGAATACCCCGTGTTCGTGGCGCCGGCGCAGCTGCACCGCATCGAGGCGGTGGTCAGGGCAGTGGAGCAGGTGGTGGCGTTGCCGGCGTGGCGCGAGCAGGCGCTGTCGGCAGCGCCGGCCATCGCCCGCCACGACGTGCGCGAGGTCAGGGGCGTGTTCTTCGGCTATGACTTCCACGTCGAGGGCGACACGCTCGGTCTCATCGAAATCAACACCAATGCCGGCGGGGCCATGCTCAACGCGCTGCTGGCGCGGGCGCAGCGCGTCTGCTGCGAGGGCGTCGCGCCGCTGCTGCCGAGCCGCGAAGGCGTGGAAGGCTTCGAGCGGGCCATGCTGGAGATGTTCCGGCGCGAATGGCGCGCGGCGGGCCGGCAGGCGCCGCTGCGCCGTGTGGCGATCGTCGACGAGGCGCCGGAGCGCCAGTACCTGTATCCGGAATTCCTGCTGTTCCGGCACCTGCTCGGTGGGCACGGCATCGAGACCCTGATCGCCGACCCGGCGGAGTTCATCTTGCGCGACGGCGCGCTGTTTCTCGGCGAGCAGGCCATCGACCTGGTGTACAACCGCCTGACCGATTTCTATCTGCAGGGCGACGATTGCCGGGCCATGCGCGAGGCCTATCTGAGCGATGCCGTGGTGCTGACGCCGCATCCGCAGGCGCATGCCCTCTACGCCGACAAGCGGCGCCTGGCCGATCTGAGCGATCCCGAGGTGCTGGCGCGCCTGGGCGTCGCGCAGGAGACGCAGGCGATCCTGCTGCGCGACGTGCCGCGTACGCGGCTGGTGCGGGCCGAAGATGCCGAGCGCCTGTGGGCCGAGCGGCGCGGGCTGTTCTTCAAGCCGGTCAGCGGCTTCGGCAGCCGTGGCGCCTACCGCGGCGACAAGCTCACCAGACGCGTCTGGCAGGACATCCTGGGTGGCGTCTATGTCGCCCAGGCGCTCGTGGCGCCGGGCGAGCGGCGTACCGCGGCGGGCCGCCCGATGAAATACGACCTGCGCGCCTACGTCTACGACGGGCAGATCCAATGGCTGGCCGCGCGCGTCTACCAGGGGCAGACCACCAACTTCCGCACCGAGGGCGGCGGCTTCGCGCCGGTGTTCACCCTGAGCGAACCCGGCCGGGGCGGCACGCCGGAGCCGGCTGAGTACCGGTCCCATACCTTCCTGCTGGACGAGGCCGGGGAGATCCATTCCCTGCCGCACCCGCTCTATGTGGCGCTGGTGCACGCCGAGTCCGCGCTGCCCGCGCTGGCCGGCAGACGCTTCCGGCTCGCCGACTGGTATGTGCGCCTGCGGGACGGCGTCGCCGAGCAGCTGCTGAACGAGTGGTACGGCTGGGTGGAGATAGATGCCGACGGCCGCTTCCGTCCGGCACCGGCCGCGGGCAATGGCGAAGCCGCCGGCGCCGTCGACGCGAGCGCGCTGCCGACGGCCGAGGAGCGCGAGCGCATGGCAACGCTGGTCTTCGGGCGGGGGAGCGGAAATGCCGGCGCTCCCGGAACGCGGGAGCTGCACGGCGAGCCCCGGGGCGTCTGAGCCGGTCGGAAAGCAAAAAGGCCCACCGCACGGGTGAGCCTTTTCGTCAGGGCGCGGGCCTGGCGCTCAGATCATCATCAGCGCGCCGCTGGCGGCGATGAGCGCGCCGGCGCCGCGGGCCAGCAGGGGCAGGCGCCGCTGCACGGCAGTGGCGAGCAGGCCGCCGCCCAGGTGCAGGGCCAGGCTGGCGGCGAGGAAACCGGCGGCGAAGGCGGCCAGGCTGCCGCTGGCTTCGGCGCCGTGGGCGTGGCCGTGGAACAGGGCGAAGACGCCGGCCAGGGCCAGCGAGACGGCGGCCGGCAGGCGCGCGGCGGAGGCGATCAGCAGGCCGAGCAGCAGCACCGAGAGGGCGATGCCGGTTTCCACCTGCGGCAGGCCGCTGCCGCTGACGCCCAGCAGGAAGCCGCCCAGCAGGGCGGCGAGGAAGGCCCCCGGCATGGCGAATTTCAGGGCGCGCGGCTGCAGGGTGGCCCAGATGCCGATGGCCAGCATCGCCAGCAGGTGGTCGGCGCCGCCGAAGGGGTGCAGCAGGCCGGCGACCAGGCCGTTGCCGTCATGCCCGGGATGGGCGAAGGCGGCGCCGGGCAGCAGGGGCAGGGCGAGCAGGGGCAGCAGGTGACGTATTTTCATGTCGGGGACTCCTGAGGCGGGTATCCGGGCGCGCAGCTCAATGCTGCCCGTCGGCGGGGCGTTTCGACCCCGGCAGGTTGGAATGGGAATGGTGGTGAACGGCTCCCGGTGCATGGGGCGCCAGGTGGAAGTGGACATGGCTGTGCACCGTGCCGTCGGCATGGATGTGCTCATGCTCGTGCTCGAAGGCCTGTCCCGGCGCAGCATGGACATGGCCGCTGGACGGGGACGCCGTGCCGCAATTGCAATTCTCGCACATGCTCGTTTGCTCCTTATGCAGGTTCGCCGGATCGGGCCAGGCGCTCGATGGCTTCGGCAATCGAGGCGACTTCCCGGGCCAGCTCGGGCGACAGTTCGTAGAGCGGTGCGCCGGAACGGTCGGCGGCCATCGCCGCCGGGGTCATCTCCAGGCAGCCGGCCAGCGGCATGTTCACGGCGGCGCCCTCGAAGAACGCCCGGTCCTCCGCGCCGCCCGCCTTGTTGCCGACCAGCAGCAGTTTCTCGATGCCGATGTCGCGGGCCAGCACCTGGACCTGGCGGACGGTGCGCATACTGCGGTTGGTCGGCTCGGCCACCGCCAGCATGACGTCGACGGCTTCTGCGGTGCCCCGGCCGAGGTGCTCGACGCCGGCATAGAGGTCGAGCAGGACCACCTCGTCGCGCTCCAGCAGCACGTGTCGCACCAGTTGCTTGAGCAGGGTGCTGGCCGGGCAGATGCAGCCCGAGCCGCCCTGTTGCACGGCGCCGAGCAGCAGCAGGCGGATGTTGCCCAGGCTCGCCGAGAAGCGCTCGGGAATGTCGGAGACCCGCGGATTGAGCTTGAACATACCGCCGCTGCCGGCGCGCGGATCGCTGCCGGTACGCTCGGCGATCAGCTCGGCCATTTCGGAGATCGGCAGTAGGTCGAGCAGCGCCGATTCGGAGAAGCCCAGCGCCGGCCCCAGGCAGGGCGAGGGGTCGGCGTCGATGGCCAGGACCCGGCGGCCCTGTTTGGCGTAGTGGTGAGCGAGCAGGCCGGTCAGGGTCGTCTTGCCGACCCCGCCCTTGCCGCTGATGGCGATTTTCAGGCCCATTTGACTGCCCTCAGGGGTTCCAGGGTGTGGATGTAACCGAAACCGGGATGCGCCAGATGCGTCCCGAAGCGCTCGACGGCGGTGCCCTTCTTCATCATCTCGTGCAGCACGCCGGTGCCGTTGATCTCGCCGATCAGTTGGCCGCCGGCCACCCGGCCGTCCTTGAGCAGGACCTTGCGCAGCGCACCGGCACCGTCCTGCCAGCGCAGGCAGGTTTCGCCCGCCTGCACGCCGAACGAGGCGATGGGCAGGTCGAAGACGCGCACCACGTTGACCGCTTCCAGTCCCGGATGGCGCCGGTCGATTCCCAGCATGTTCCAGGCCGCGATCCGTCCGGTGGAGACCGCGTTCGGCCAGTTGGGCACCACCCGGTGCTTTTCCGGCGCGTCCGGGCGCTCGATGACGTCGCCGGCGGCGAAAATGCCTTCGACGCTGGTGCGCATCCGCTCGTCGACCAGGATGCCCCGGTTGCCGGCGATGCCGCTGCCGTCGAGGATCGACAGGTCGGCACGCACCCCGGCGGCGCAGATCACCAGCTCGCAGGGGATCTCGACTCCAGCGGCCAGCACGCCGCGCACGCCGTCGTCGTCTTCGAGGATGCGCTCGGCGCCGCAGCCGGTGCGCACCTGCACGCCGTGCGCGACCAGCCGCTGCTCGACGAGGGCGGCCATTTCGCTGTCCAGCATGGCCGGCAGCACATGGCGCTGGGCTTCCAGCAGGGTCACCGCCAGGCCGTGGCGGACCAGCGCCTGCACCGCCTCCAGGCCGATGAAGCCGGAGCCGATGACCACCGCGCGCCGGGCGACCTCTAGGCGCTCGAGGATGCCCTCGGCATCGTCCAGGGTCTTCAGCTCGAACACCCCGCGGGTGCCGGCGAGGCCGGGCACCGGCGGGACGAAGGCCCGGGAGCCGGAGGCGATCAGCAGCCGGTCGTAGCCGACGGCTTCGTCCCCGGCCCAGACCTGGCGGGCCTGCGGATCGATCCGCTGCACCGGGCGGCCGTAGCGGATGTCGATGGCGTTGCGGGCGTAGAAGTCCGGGTCGCGCAGGAAGAGCCGCTCCTTCGGCACGCTGCCTTCCACGTATTCGGCCAGCGGGCAGGGCGAGTAGAAGGGCACGCTCTCCCGGGAGAGCATGACGATCCCGCAGGCCCGGTCCTGCTGGCGGAGGGTTTCGGCGGCGGCGATCGCCGCCGGTCCGTTGCCGATGATGACGATCTGCATGCCGCCTCCCTCAGATCCCCAGCGCCGCGCGCTTCTCGGCGATATGCGCGACCATCCAGTCGGCGGCGCCCTTGGGCTCCAGTTCCACCCGCACCACGGCGCCGGTCAGGTCCTGCAGGTCCTCGGTGAGCAGCTTGGTGACCATCGGGCCGCCGAGGATGCGCGGGGCCGGGGCGATGTGGCAGGAAACCCCAAGCGCCAGGAAGGAGCCGCCGATGGACACGGCCTTTTCCTGCACCAGCTCCGGCGCCGAACCCACGGCGGGCAGTTGGCCGACCTTGACGCCGAGGCGCTCGGCCAGCGCCACCATCAGGTCGACGATGCGCGAGTTGTCGACGCAGGCGCCCATGTGCCAGACCGGCGGCAGCGGACCGTCGAGGCCGGCGGCCTTGCCCAGTACCTCGAGCACCGCCTTGAGGCCGTCGCCGCAGTAGCGGTAGGTCGCCTCGCTGGTCATCAGGCCGTCCTGGGCGCAGATGTGCGCGGTGCAGCCGGTGGTCAGCACCAGCACGTTCTGGCGCAAGAGGTGCTTGACCATCTCCTCGGTCATGGCGTTGTCGCGGAACTTGATGCTCGAGCAGCCGACCACCCCGACGAAGCCGAAGAGGTTGCCGTTGGCCACGTTGTCGATCACCGGCTTGAGCGGGTCCTCGGCATCCAGCTTGGAGAGCAGGTCGATGATGGCTTCCACCGACAGGCCGGCCACTGCCGTGCTCTTGTGCTGGGGAATGTCCACCGGCTTGCCGCGCCGGCGGCGGAAGGCGTCGATGGCCGCCTGGACGATCTCGCGGGCGCTCTCGTCGGCGTGGTGCGGCTCGAACGGGATGTGCCGGGCGTCGGGAATGCGGACCATGGCGTCGGTGGTGATGAAGGCGGTGTCGAAGCACTTGGCCACCTGGGCCAGCTGCGGCCAGATGCACTGGATGTCCACCACCATGGCGTCGACCGCGCCGGTGGCGAGGATCAGCTCGGTCTGCGAGTTGTGCGCGGCCAGCTTGACGCCGTGGCGCATGCTCAGCTCGTTGCCGGTGCAGCACACGCCGACCACGTTGATGCGCTCGGCGCCGGTGGCGATGGCGTCGCCCTCCAGCTTCTCGGCCCACTCGAGGATCTTTTCCGAGAGCACCGGGTTGTGGCCGTGGGCGGCGAGGTTGACGCTGTTCTCCTCCAGTACGCCGACGGCGGCCTCGGTCACCGCGATCTCCGGCACGCCGAACAGGATGTCCTGCAGGTCGACGCACAGGGTCAGGCCGGTCCAGCCGTCGATCAGGCTCATCTTCAGCACCCGCAGCATCAGCGAGAGCGGATCGGCGTCGTTGCCCATCGAGGTGGCATGCATCGCCGTCTCGATCTCGTTGTGCGGGTTGGAGTACATCAGCCCCAGCTTGCTCCACAGCGCCTGTTCTTCCGCCGGAGCACGCTTGCTGACCCAGTTGTTCGGCAGCTCGTCCTGGCGGCCGAAGTCCTCCAGGGCGATGTTCACCAGATCGCGGCAGATGTCGTTGACTTCGCGGCCCTCGGTCGGCACGCCGAAGGTCTTGGCCAGAGCCATCACCTTGGACACGCCCTTGACCTGATAGGGCGCCTTGCCGTTCAGGGCGTCGCGCAGGGTCAGCAGCACATGGCGGGCATGGCCGACGTGGGAGGCGGTGCCGGCCACGGTGTCGCGCAGCAGGTTGCGGGCGACCATGGCGTCGGGGGTCAGGCCGCACACGCCGGTCTTCGGGCCGTTGCCGAACGGGTCGATGCGACACGGGCCCATGTAGCAGATGCGGCAGCAGGTGCCCAGTTCGCCGAAGCCGCACTGCGGGCTCATCACCTCCAGGCGGTCGCGGGCGGTGGCAAAGCCTTTGTCGTGGGCGACCTTGAGAAGGGCGCCCTCGATGACGGGAAGCGTGGTGTCGGCCATATCAGTTGGCTCCCTTCAAGGATCGCAGAATGTCCATGCCATTGGTTTGCGCGGGCTGCTCGCCGCAGACGGCCGCGCGGGCAGTCGCCTGTCGGCGCTGCGCCGCAAACTCTTCCGGCGTGAGATAGAGGAGGGTGCCGGTCGGGCAGGCCGCCACGCAGGCTGGCGCCTCGCCCTTGGCCGTGCGCTCGGGGCAGCGGTCGCATTTCAGCGCCTTCTTGCCGACCGGATCGGCCGTCACCCCGCCGAAGGGGCAGACGACCACGCACATCCAGCAGCCGATGCACTTGTTGGAGTCGGAAAACACCGCGTCGCTGCAGCCGTCGCGCTGCATCGCCCCGGTGGGGCAGGCGGTGATGCAGGCGGCATCGCTGCAGTGCTGGCAGCGTGAGGGGTAGCTGTAGGCGCCGACGCCTTCCACGTTGATCCGCCGCTGCGGGGGCGGTGTCTCGAGGATGGCGCCGGCCAGGGTTTTCGACTGGGAGTGTTCGATCGCGCAGGCGATTTCGCACGACTTGCAGGCGACACAATTCTCAACCACGGTGAAGATGGTTCTGGACATGCCTTCTCTCCTGTTCCGGGAGGCGCGCGAGTCTGCTCTTCGCCCGCGGATCAGTAGCAAATGTGAATTCCGAACGTAGCCTTTTCGCGTCGGCGGCCATGCCGCAGACAAGGTATTCCCAGGCACGGTAGCGGGGAGGCAGGGGCTTGTCTGTCGGCTGGCCGACACCTGGCCTCGAATCGCCATGGCTGGCGCAGGGGAAAGGGCTTTGGCGAGTGTCCGGCAGGAAGGCGGGAGGGCACCGGCGCGTCGATGCGGGCTCGGCCCGGGGATACGCGGGCCGGAAACACGAAGGCCCCCGTACACTAGGTACGGGGGCCTTCGTCGAAATATGGTGCCCAGGGACGGAATCGAACCGCCGACACGGGGATTTTCAATCCCCTGCTCTACCAACTGAGCTACCTGGGCGAAAGGGCGTTGTGACTGCGGAAGTACCACTTGAGGGAAGTGGTGCCCAGGGACGGAATCGAACCGCCGACACGGGGATTTTCAATCCCCTGCTCTACCAACTGAGCTACCTGGGCAACAACGGCCGGCATTAAACCGTTTTTCGCGCCGGAGCGTCAACATGCAGCCGGCGAAAAAATTAGTTTTTTTAAGCGGTTAGCGCGGGCATGGGGGGACCGGCCGAAGGCTCATTCCTTCGGCTGCACGTAGCCCTCGGCCTGGGCGTATTCCTCGCCGGAGAGGAACTTGTCCATCTCGCTCTGCAGGAACTTGCGGTCCTCGGCATTCATCATGTTCAGCCGGCGCTCGTTGATCAGCATGGTCTGGTGATTCTGCCACTCGTCCCAGGCCTGCTTCGATATGCTTTGGTAGATATCCTCGCCCTTGGGGCCCGGATAGGGCGGGCGATCGAGGCCGGGCAGTTCCTGTTTGTACTTGCGGCAGTGCACGGTGCGGGTCATGGGGTTCTCCTCGAAATCGGCTGGTCCGCCGGAGTCTGCAGTTCGCTCTGGGCACGCTTGAGCAGTTTCTTCACCGGGGCGGCAAGGCCCAGGCGCGGCGGAGCGGCGAGGTTATACCAGAGCCAGTCGGCCTCGGCCACGGCGGGGGTGGTGTTCTCCACCTCCACCAGCCAGGGCTCGATGGCCAACTGGAAGTGGCTGAAGGTGTGGGTCAGGCCCGGCAGCTCGCGGCGCTCGCCGAGGCGCAGAGCATGGCGGGCGGCGAGCGGGTCTAGGGCGGCGAGGTCGTCCAGCTCCGGCAGGCTCCAGAGTCCGCCCCAAAGCCCACTGGCGGGGCGCCGGTAGAGCAGGATGGCGCCGTCATGGCTGGTCAGCAGCGGCATCAGGGTGCGCTTTCGCGGCAGCTCCCGGCGTGGCCGGGGCTGCGGGTAGTCCGTCTCGCGGCCGAGCAGGTGGGCGCGGCAGCCACCCTGCAGCGGGCAGAGCAGGCAGCCCGGCCGGCTGCGGGTGCAAAGGGTGGCGCCGAGGTCCATCATCGCTTGAGTGTAGTGATTGACCCGTTCCTGCGGGGTGAAGCGCTCGGCGGCTTCCCATAGCCGTTTCGCCACCTGCGGCTCGCCGGGATGGCCGTCCTCGGCCAGGTAGCGGGCCAGCACGCGCTTGACGTTGCCGTCGAGAATCGGTGCGCGCAGGCCCATGCTCAGGCTGGCGATGGCGCCGGCGGTGGAGCGGCCGATGCCGGGCAGCTCGGCGAGCGCCTCCATCGAGCGGGGAAACTTGCCGGCGTGCTCGGCGACGACGATCCGCGCGGTCTTGTGCAGGTTGCGCGCGCGGCTGTAGTAGCCAAGTCCGGTCCACAGGTGCAGCACTTCGTCCTCGGGCGCCGCGGCCAGCGCCTCCAGTGTCGGCAGGGTGGCCATGAAGCGCTCATAGTAGCCGAGCACGGTAGCGACCTGGGTCTGCTGCAGCATGATTTCCGACACCCATACCCGATAGGGGCTGATGTCCTGCTGCCAGGGCAGATCCTTGCGGCCGTGGCGGTCGTACCAGGCGAGCACGGCGCTGCCGAACTGTTCGGGGCTCATCGGTTGAACAGCCCCTTCAGCGCGTCTTTGAGCTCCGGACTGACTTTGTCGCCGAGCTTCTCCTCAAGCTTCTGGTTGAGCTTTTCGCCGGCCAGCTTGGCGGCGATCTTACGCATCCCGTCGCGATCCAGGCGGCAGGCCTTGGCTCCCAGCTCCAGCGGACCGCGGCAGCGGATCGGCCACTCCAGGCCGACGTAGCGCTCGTTGACCTGGCAGGCGGCATCGGGCATGGCACGCCTGTCGCCTTCGATGATCACGCCGATGCGGTAGTCCATGCCGAGCACGCGCAGATCCAGATCGCCGTTGCCGTTGACCGTCAGACCGGGGATGCGCGCCTTGAGGTCGGGGTTGCTGGCGACGCCGTTGGTGAACTGCAGGCTGCCCTTGAGTTCCTCGAAGGGGGTGTCCTTGGCGCCGGGCGGGTTGTTCAGGCCCTTGCGGTTGAGGGTGGCGATGGCCAGGCAGAGCTGCTGTTCGAGGTTGGCGTCGGGGAGTACGCCGTCGTGGAGGGCGAAGCTGGCCGTGCCGTTGAGCCCCTCGATCCAGGCCTTCTGGCTGTTGCCGCGGGTTTCCAGGTCGGCCTTCAGGTCGAGCAGGCCCTTGACCGGCGGCTCTTCCTTGCCCTCAGTCTTGATGAATTTCTCCACCGGTATCCGGTTGAGGCGCTTCTGCACGTTCAACAGGGGAACGGACGGACGGGCGTCGAGACGGGCCTGCGATTCGAAGCTGCCGCCGAAGAGTTCGCCGCGCAGGCTCTGCAGGGTTAGCAGGCCGTCCTTGGCCCCAGCCTGCAGATGGGCATTGCCGATTGGCAGCCGGTCGAGGGTCAGCTGGCCGACATCAAGGCTGGCCTGCAGGTCCAGCTTGCGCAGGGTGTCGACCGGCAACACGGCTTCTTCGCTCCAGGCCTGCTGGGTGGGAGCGGTGGGCAGCGGGGTGTCGCTGTTCTGGATTGCTGCGGCCACGGCACCCTTGACCTCCGCCTGGCGCGCGGCGCCGGCGGCTTCTTTCTTGTCGCTCTTCGGTGCCAGGTAGCGGTCGATGTCCAGCTTGTCGCCCTTGAGCTGCACGCGCAGGGCCTGGCGGGCGAAGTCGGCGACGGCGATGCGGCCGGTGAACTGGCTGTCATCCAGCTTCAGATCGAGCTTCTCGAAGGCCATGGTGGTCGGCGTGCCGCTCAGCTGGGTGCTCAGCTCGAGGCGGGACAGGCTGCCGGCGTCGGCCATCGCCGGCAGTTCCTGGCCGATGCCGGCGAGGAATTCGCGCGGGTTGAACTGGGCGATGGACAGGCCGCCGCTCAGCTGTGGGGTCTTGTCCAGCTCGCGCACCTTCAGCTCGCCGATGGCGCGCAGCTGGTTGGCAGTGAGTTTCAAGCCGTTCCATTCGGCCACCTGGGTGGCCAGGTCGGCGAGCAGCTCGCCCTGGGCGGCGAAGTTCAGGGTCTTGCCCTTGAGCGGTTCGCCCGAGGCCTCGCCGGACAGCCGGGCGTTGCCCAGCTGGAAGCGCTTGAAGTCGGGATCGAAGCGCAACACGCCCTCGAGGTTGGTGCGTGCGCGCAGGACCGGTTGGTTGCTGCCGAAGAAGGCGGTCAGCTTGAGGGGGATGTCGCTGTCCGCGCGGATCGCGCCGCTATTGAGCTGGATGCTTTCGGCGCTGAATTTCTGCCCGCTGCGCTCGTCCAGATAGTCCACCCGGGCGTTGTTCAGCGTCAGGCTGTCGATGTCCAGGCGCAGCGCCCGGGCGGCCCCGTCGGCCGGTGTGGCGGGCACTTCAGCCGGCGGAGCGGTTTTCTCGGCAGCTACCTTCGGCTGTTGGGCTTGCTCGGCCTGGGCGGGGCGGCCGATGTCTTCCCAGTTGCCGTGGCCCTGTTTGTCGCGGCGCAGGTGCAGATTGAGACCGTCGATGCGGATGTCGCTCATCTGGATTTCACGACGCAACAATGGCAGCACCCGCACCGACAGGCCGATCATCTCCAGGTCGGCGAGGGGCTGGTCGGGGGTGCGGGCGCTGGCCACGCTGGTCTGCTGCAACTGCAGGCCGAGCCAGGGGAACAGGCTCCAACCAATGTCGCCGTTCAGGGTCAGTTCCAGATTGGTCTTGTCGCGAGCGAGCTGGCGGATTTCATCCTTGTAGTCGTTGGGGTCGAACAGCTGGGTGAGGGCGAAGCCAAGGGCGACGACGATCAGCAGCAGCCCGAGGACGAGCAGGCCAAGGATTTTGCCGAGCGTTTTCATGGGCGGAGTCCTTGTTGGATTTTCGCGGTGGGTACAAGCCGCCGAGTATAGCGGCCCGTCATGGCGGTCGAGCCGCGTGCCCGGCGGCCGCGCGCCGGCGAGGGCCTCAGAGGGCGTCCAGCGGCAGCTGAGTGCGGGCGGCCAGGGCCTGGCTTTCCAGTTGGTCCGCAGGGGCCGCCAGGTGCAGGGGCTTGCCGGCCGCCTCGGCGAGACGCCGGGCCTCGTCGAGCAGGCGGCGGGCGACACCGCGGCCGCGAGTGATCCGGCGCACGCAGAGGTGCGACAGCCGCCAGTGCTCGTCATTCCTCTCCAGCAGTGCGGCGCCGAGCAGGCGGTCGTTGAAGCGGCCGGCGATCAGCGTGCCGCTTTCGAGCCCGGCGGCGATCAGCCGTTCGGCATCGGCATGGGGGGCCAGCAACCAGTCGGGGGCATCGGCGTAGATTTTCGCCAGATCGAGGCGGTCCTGCGGGCTGGCGGTGGTGAGCGTTTCGACGTGGACGGGCATGGTTTCCTGAGGCCTTGTCGCTTGCTGGGGCGGTAAGGATAACCAGCAGAGTCCGTCCGCGCACCAGGCGGGCCGCGCCAGACGGCTTATCCAGGCTTCGGGTTTGCGCCTATAATGACGCCCTTTCGTCCCACGACTAGCGGAGCTGTGGATGGCCGAACGTACGGCTTGCGTCGAGCGCAACACCCTGGAGACCCAGATCAAGGTCTCGATCAACCTGGACGGCACCGGCAAGGCCCGGTTCGCCATCGGCGTGCCCTTCCTCGAGCACATGCTTGACCAGATTGCCCGCCACGGCCTGATCGACCTGGATATCGAGTGCCAGGGCGACCTGCATATCGACGACCATCATACCGTGGAAGACGTCGGCATCACTCTGGGTCAGGCCCTCGCCAAGGCCGTCGGCGACAAGAAGGGCATTGTCCGCTACGGGCATGCCTACGTGCCGCTGGATGAGGCGCTCTCAAGGGTGGTGGTGGACTTCTCCGGCCGCCCCGGCCTTTCGATGCACGTGCCCTACACCCGCGCCATGGTCGGCAACTTCGATGTGGACCTGTTCCAGGAGTTCTTCCAGGGCTTCGTCAACCACGCCCAGGTGACCCTGCACATCGACAACCTGCGCGGCAGCAACACCCACCACCAGATCGAGACGGTGTTCAAGGCCTTCGGCCGCGCCCTGCGCATGGCCGTGGAGCCCGACGAGCGCATGGCCGGGCAGATGCCCTCCACCAAGGGGTGCCTGTGATGCAGACGGTAGCCGTGATCGACTATGGCATGGGCAACCTGCACTCGGTGGCCAAGGCGCTGGAGCACGTCGGCGCCGGCCGGGTGCAGATCACCAGCGACGCGCAGACCATCCGCGAGGCCGACCGGGTGGTGTTCCCCGGTGTCGGCGCGATTCGCGATTGCATGGCGGAAATCCGTCGGCTGGGCTTCGATGCGCTGGTCCGCGAGGTGAGTGTCGACCGGCCGTTCCTCAGCATCTGCGTCGGCATGCAGGCGCTGATGGAGCGCAGCGAGGAGAACGGCGGAGTCGACTGCATCGGCCTGTTCCCCGGCCAGGTGCGCTTCTTCGGCAAGGGCCTGGTCGAGGACGGCGAACGCCTCAAGGTACCGCACATGGGCTGGGGCGAGGTCGTTCAGACCATCGACCATCCGCTCTGGCACAACATCCCGGACAAGGGCCGCTTCTATTTCGTGCACAGTTACTACATCGAGGCCGGCAATCCGCGCCAGGTGGTCGGTCGCGGCCACTACGGAGTCGACTTCGCCGCCACGCTGGCCGAGGGCTCGCGCTTCGCCGTGCAGTTCCACCCGGAAAAGAGCCACACCCATGGCCTGCAACTGCTGCAGAACTTCGCCGCCTGGGATGGGCGCTGGTAGGGCGCTTGCAGGACTCGTGGTGGAAAACGCTGCGCGGTTTTCCACCCTACGGACTGCAAGTGGAGCGCGGACAGGCTTGCAGCCTGGCGCTTGTAGCTTGCAGCTCTTTTGACGTTAGGAAAAAGACATGCTGATTATCCCCGCAATCGATCTCAAGGACGGTGCCTGCGTGCGCCTGCGGCAGGGCCGCATGGACGACTCCACGGTGTTCTCCGACGACCCGGTGAGCATGGCCGCCAAGTGGGTGGAGGCTGGTTGTCGTCGCCTGCACCTGGTCGACCTCAACGGTGCCTTCGAGGGCCAGCCGGTCAATGGCGAGGTGGTCACCGCTATCGCCCAGCGCTACCCGGGCCTGCCGATCCAGATCGGCGGCGGTATCCGCTCGCTGGAAACCATCGAGCATTACGTCAAGGCCGGAGTCGGCTACGTGATCATCGGCACCAAGGCGGTCAAGCAGCCGGAGTTCGTCAGCGAGGCCTGCCGCGCCTTCCCGGGCAAGGTCATCGTCGGCCTGGACGCGAAGGACGGCTTCGTCGCCACCGACGGCTGGGCCGAGGTCAGCCAGGTGCAGGTCGTCGATCTGGCCCGGAGCTTCGAGGCTGACGGGGTGGCCGCCATCGTTTATACCGATATTGCCAAAGACGGCATGATGCAGGGCTGCAACGTCGAAGCCACGGCCGCCCTGGCCGCGGCGAGCAAGATCCCAGTGATCGCCTCCGGCGGTATGCACAACCTCGGCGATATCCAGAAGCTGCTGGACGCCCGTGCGCCCGGCATCGTTGGCGCCATCACCGGCCGGGCGATCTACGAGGGCACCCTGGACGTGGCCGAAGCCCAGGCGCTGTGCGACGGCCTCAAGGGCTGATCGCCCCCGGCTCCCTCACGGGAGCGTGGGAACCATCGAATCGAAAACTCAACGCCCAAGAGAGCACCGTTATGGCATTGGCAAAACGCATCATCCCCTGCCTCGACGTGGACAACGGCCGCGTGGTCAAGGGCGTCAAGTTCGAGAACATCCGCGACGCGGGGGACCCCGTCGAAATCGCCCGCCGCTACGACGAGCAGGGCGCCGACGAGATCACCTTCCTCGATATCACCGCCAGCCATGAGGGGCGCGACACCACCCTGCACACGGTCGAGCGCATGGCCAGCCAGGTGTTCATTCCGCTGACCGTCGGCGGTGGTGTGCGCACCGTGCAGGACATCCGCAACCTGCTGAATGCTGGCGCCGACAAGGTGTCGATCAACACCGCCGCGGTGTTCAATCCGGAGTTCGTCGGCGAGGCCGCCGAGCGCTTCGGCTCACAGTGCATCGTCGTCGCCATCGATGCCAAGAAGGTGTCCGGCCCGGGCGAGTCGCCGCGCTGGGAGATCTTTACCCACGGCGGACGCAAGCCCACCGGGCTGGATGCGGTGGCCTGGGCGAGGAAGATGGAAGGCTACGGCGCCGGCGAGATCCTGCTGACCAGCATGGACCAGGACGGCATGAAGAACGGTTTCGACCTCGGCGTGACGCGCGCCATCAGTGAGGCGGTGGGCATTCCGGTAATCGCCTCCGGTGGCGTCGGCACCCTCGAGCACCTGGCTGCCGGCATCCTCGAGGGCAAGGCCGACGCGGTGCTGGCGGCGAGCATCTTCCACTTCGGCGAATACACGGTTCCGGAAGCCAAGGCCTATCTGGCCGGCTGCGGCGTCGTGGTGCGCTGAACCTCCTGGCGGCGCCGGGTGGAAAGCGCTGGCGCGGCTTTCCACCCGTTCGGTGCGCGGCCTATTGCCCGCGCGTCAGGTTGAGCCCCTTGAGCAGGTTGAGTGCCTGGCCCAGCTGGTAGTCGTCGTCCTGCGGGCGCGCGCCACCCTGGCCGGCTTTGCCGCTGGGCTTGTCCGGTCCTCCGTTGCCGTTGCCCAGGTGGCCGGCCAGATCGGCTTCGCGCAGGTGCTCCGGCTGGGCGTCTTGGGTCAGCCGGGCGCGCTCCACCACGATGTCCGGCACTATGCCCTGGGCCTGGATCGAACGGCCGTTGGGGGTGAAGTAGAGGGCGGTGGTCAGCTTCAGGGCGCGGTCGTTGTTCAGCGGCAGCACGGTCTGCACCGAGCCCTTGCCGAAGCTGTCGGTGCCCATCAGCACCGCGCGCCTATGGTCCTGCAGGGCGCCGGCGACGATCTCCGCGGCCGAGGCGCTGCCGCCGTTGATCAGCGTCACCAGCGGCACGCCTTCGCTGGCATCGGCCGGGTCGGCCGAAAAGCGCAGCTCGGAGTTGGCGATGCGCCCCTTGGTGTAGACGATCAGGCCCTTGGTGAGGAAGTGGTCGGATACCTCGACCGCCGATTGCAGTACGCCGCCGGGGTTGTTGCGCAGGTCCAGCACCAGCCCCTTGAGCTGCTGTCCGCCGTTTTCCTTCTTCAGGCGCGCCAGCGTCTTGCTGACCTCTTCACCGCTATTGATCTGGAATTGGGTGATGCGCAGGTAGCCGTAGCCGGACTCGAGTAGCTGGCCCTTCACGCTCTTGACCTTGATCACTGCGCGGGTCAGCTCGACCTCGAACGGTCTGCCGCCTTCGCGGACCAGGGTCAGCTCGATCTTGCTGCCGGGCTTGCCGCGCATCTTGTCCACGGCCTCGAGCATGGACATGCCCTTGGTCGGCTGGCCGTCGATCCTGACGATCAGGTCGCCGGCCTCGATGCCGGCTTTAGCCGCCGGCGTGTCGTCGATCGGCGAAACCACCTTTAGCTGGTCGTCCTCCATGCCGACCTCGACGCCGAGGCCGCCGAATTCGCCGCTGGTGCTCTCCTGCAGGTCGAGGAATTCCTTGGGTTCGAGGTAGGCCGAGTGCGGGTCGAGGTTGCTGATCATGCCCTTGATGGCGTTTTCCAGCAGGGTCTTGTCGTCCACCGGTTCGACATAGGCGGCCTTGATCCGGTCCAGTACCTCGGCGAAGGTGCGCAGCTCGTCGAGCGGCAGGAGGGGCTTGCCTGGCGTCTCGGCGGCTGGCGCAGACGTCTCCTCGGCTGGCGCAGACGCCTCCTCGGCTGGTGCAGGCGCCTCCTCGGCGTGCAGGAAGGGGGCGCCGAGCGCCAGGGCGGCGGCCAGGGCCAGCGAGAGGGAACGGGACAAGTGCGGCATGAAAACGAACTCCTCGAGTGAAAGCAGCGCTATCCCTGCGCGCGGCACCACAGGGCGGGATCGCTGGGGCGGCCCTGTTGGCGGATGGCGAAGTAAAGCGCAGGCATGTCCTGCCCGCCACTGGTGCCGACCGTGGCGATCGGCTCGCCGGCCTTGACCATGTCGCCGGCTCCTTTCAATAAACTCTCATTATGCCCATAGAGGCTCAGGTAGCCATTGCCGTGGTCGAGAATGACCAGCAGGCCCGAGCCGCGCAGCCAGTCGGCAAACACCACGCGTCCGGCATGAATGGCACGCACCGGGCTGCCGGCGCTGGCGCCGATCAGGACGCCATCCCAGCGGGTGCGGGCATCCTCGCTGCGTGGCGAGCCGTAGGGGGCCAGCAGGCGGCCGTCGACCGGCCATGGCAGGCTGCCGCGCGCACGGGCGAAGGGGCCGTCGGGGACGGTCTCCTGGCTGGATAGCAGCGGGCCATCACTGGCGAGGGCGGCGCTCCTGGCGCGCTGGCGCTGCTCCTCCAGCTCCTGCTGGCGGCGCTGTCCGGCGAGGGCGCGCTGGCGCGCCTCTTCGGCTTCACGGGCGAGGGTTTCCTCGATGTGTTGCAGCACGCGGCCGAGTTCGGCCTGCTCTTCCTCGCGGGCCTTGAGTTTCTGCGTGCCGCTGGCGTACTCCCGATTCAACCGGGCCAGCATCTGCCGACGCTTCTCGCGGACGTCGGCGAGGCGCTCACGGCGCAGCTCCAGCTCGCCTTTGCGTTCGCCGAGCCGGGCCTGCTGCGTGGCGATGTCCTGCTCGACCGCGGCCAACTGGCGCAGAGTCGCGTCGAGGGTTTCGAGCTGCTCCCGGCGTGCCTGATTGAAGTAGCCATAGTAGGTCAGGGTGCGGGAAAGGCGTTCCGGCTGCTGCTGGTTGAGCAGCAACTTGAGATATTCCTGGCGACCGCTCTGGTAGGCGGCGCGGGCCTGGACGGCGATCAGCCGCTGCTGTTCGTCGCGGGCGTTCTGGAGCGTCTGCTTTTCCTGGTCGAGACGACGGATCTCCCGCTCGCGGCTGTCCAGCTCATCCTGTAGCTCGCGCACCTGTTTTTCCAGGTCGCCCATCTCCCGCTCGGTCTTGCCCAGCTCCTTCTGCACGCCGCTCCTTTCCTGGCTCAACTGCTCCTGCAGCTTCTGCAGCTTGGCGATGTCCTGGCGGACCTGTTCCAACTGCTGCAGGGTATCGCTGCGCTCGTCGGCGAACGCCGGGCTGAGCGCGAGGGCGAGGATCAGGGCGGAGAGGATACGGTGCATGGCGTGCGGCATCGGGGGAGTGGATCGGCATAAGTATGCCTAAAAATGTGTCGTCAGGCTGCAAGCCGTTGCCGCGGCTTCGGACGGCCGGCGGGCAGGCAGAAGGCCTGCCCGCGTAGCTTGCCGGTTCAGGCCGGCCCGACGAGCGGCCGTCCGGTCATTTCCTTGGGCTGCGGCAGGCCGAGCAGCTTCAGCATCGTCGGCGCCACATCGGCCAGCACGCCGCCGTCGCGGATGCGCAGCTTGCGCTTGCCGACATAGATGAACGGCACCGGCTCGCAGGTGTGCGCGGTGTGCGCCTGGCCGGTCGCCTCGTCCTCCATCTGCTCGACGTTGCCGTGGTCGGCGGTGATCAGTGCCTCGCCGCCGACCTTCTCCAAGGCCGCGACGATGCGCCCGAGGCAGGCGTCCAGGCATTCGACCGCCTTGACCGCCGCCTCGAACACCCCGGTATGGCCGACCATGTCGCCGTTGGCGTAGTTGGCGATGATCACGTCGAAGCGCTGCTGCTCGATGGCCTCGACGATGCGGTCGGTGACCTCCGGCGCGCTCATCTCGGGCTTGAGATCGTAGGTGGCGACCTGTGGCGAGGGGATGAGGATGCGTTCCTCGCCCGCGAAAGGCTCCTCGCGGCCGCCGGAGAAGAAGAAGGTGACGTGGGCGTACTTCTCGGTCTCGGCGATGCGCAGCTGGGTCTTGCCGTTGTTGGCCAGGTACTCGCCGAGCACGTTGGTCAGCTCCGAGGGCGGGAAGGCGCAGGGCGCCGGGATGCTCGCCGCGTACTGGGTGAGGGTGACGAAGCCGGCCAGCTGCGGCACGCGCTGGCGCTCGAATCCCGAGAAATCCGTCTCGACGAAGGCGCGGGTCAGCTCGCGGGCGCGGTCGGCGCGGAAGTTCATGAACACCACGGCGTCGCCGTCTTCGACCCTGACCGGCGCACCGACGGCGGTGGCCTTGACGAACTCGTCGCTCTCGCCGCGGGCGTAGGCGGCTTCCAGGCCGGCCAGGGCATTGTCGGCGGCGAACTCGGCGGTGCCATCGACGATCAGGTTGTAGGCGGCCTCGACGCGGTCCCAGCGGTTGTCGCGGTCCAGGGCGAAGTAGCGGCCGATCAGGCTGGCGATGCGGCCCTTGCCGAGACGCTCGAAGGTGGCGTCGAGCAGTTCGATGGGCGCCTGGGCGCTCTTCGGCGGGGTGTCGCGGCCGTCGAGGAAGGCATGCAGGTAGATCTTCTCCGCACCGCGCCGGACGGCCAGCTCGGCCATGGCGACGAGGTGGTCCTGGTGGCTGTGCACGCCGCCTTCGGAGAGCAGGCCGAGGATGTGCACCGCCTTGCCGGCGGCGACCGCCTGGTCGACGGCGGCGCAGATGGCCGGATTGTCGAAGAACTCGCCGTCGCGGATGGCCTTGGTGACGCGGGTGAAGTCCTGGTACACCACGCGGCCGGCGCCGAGGTTCATGTGACCGACCTCGGAGTTGCCCATCTGGCCGTCGGGCAGGCCGACGTCCATGCCGGAGCCGGAAATCAGGCCGTGGGGGTGGCTGGCGAGCAGGCGGTCGTAGACCGGCATGCTGGCGGCATGGATGGCGTTGTAGGCGGGGCTGTCACTGTGACCGAAGCCGTCGAGGATGATGAGCACCAGCGGTTTGGGGTTGGCAGTCATGGTTTCGACTCTGATGATGCGGTGATGTGGGGCGCCCGGCAGGTCTGGGCGGGCAAGGGGCGACAGTCTACTGCCTCGCAGGGCGCAGCGTCATTGCCATTGACTGCCGCCGAGCCGGCGGGTTCAGCCGGCTTGGGGGGCTGTGTATACTGCCGGGATTTTACCGCTCTGGAACTTCCGATGGTCCCCAAGCTGATTGAATTCGCTTCCAACCACTATCTCCTCGTCGGCCTGTTGGCCGTCCTGCTGGTCCTGCTGCTGGTGACCGAGCTGCGTCGCGGTGGCCGTGCCCTCAGCAGCGGCGAGCTGACCTCGCTGCTCAACGGCGGGCAGGGCATGGTGCTGGATGTGCGTGCCCACAAGGAGTTCTCCTCCGGGCACATCGTCGATGCCTTCAACATTCCTTACGACAAGCTGGCCAGCCGTATGGCCGAACTGGAGAAGTTCAGGGCCAAGACCGTCATCGTGGTCGATGCCATGGGTCAGCACGCCGGTACCGTCTGCCGCGATCTGCAGAAGGCCGGCTTCAGCGTGGCCAGGCTGGCCGGTGGCATGAGCACCTGGCGTGGGGACAACCTGCCAGTGGTGAAGTGAGGGAACCATGCCGCACGTTGTCATCTATACCAGGCGCACCTGTATCTACTGCATTCGCGCCAAGCAACTGCTGGACGGGAAAGGTGTCGCCTACCAGGAGATCGGCGTCGACGGCAGGCCGGAGCTGCATGCGGAAATGATCCGCAAGGCGGCCGGAAGCACCTCGGTGCCGCAAATCTGGATCGGCAACACCCACGTGGGTGGGTGTGACGATCTCCATGCCCTGGAGCGTGCGGGCCGTCTGGACGCGCTGCTCAAGGATTGAATCCGTAAACCGACAAGGCTCTGCCATGACTGAACAAGCTAGCAACGGCGCCGCACAAGACGGCCAGAACGCGCAATTTTCCCTGCAGCGCATCTACGTGCGCGACCTCTCCTTCGAGGCTCCAAAGGCCCCTGAGATCTTCCGCCAGGACTGGAAACCGAGCGTCCAGCTGGACCTGAATACCAAGCAGAAGCCGCTGGACGGCGGCGACTTTTACGAAGTGGTGCTGAGCCTTTCGGTCACGGTGAAGACCGACGAGGAGGTGGCCTTCATCGCAGAAGTGCAGCAGGCCGGCATCTTCCTGATCAAGGGCCTGGACGCCGAGGCCATGGGGCACACCCTGGGCGCCTTCTGCCCGAGCCTGCTCTTCCCCTATGCCCGCGAGGCTCTGGACAACCTGGTCGTGCGCGGTTCCTTCCCGGCCCTGATGCTGGCTCCGGTGAACTTCGACGTGCTCTACGCCCAGGAGCTGGCACGCATGCAGGCCGAAGGCCAGGCGCCGACCTCGGTGCAGTAAGGCCGAAGTCCCGCCGAAAAAAGCGCCCCACTGGGGCGCTTTTTTGTACCCGCTCACTCCATCGCGAAATCGAGCTGACGCCAGGCCTCGTAGACCGCTACCGCCACCGTGTTCGACAGGTTCAGACTGCGGCAGTCGGGGCGCATCGGCAGGCGCAGGCGCTGCTCCGGCGGCAGGCTTTCGCGGATCTCCTGCGGCAGGCCGCGGCTTTCCGGGCCGAACAGGAAGGCATCGCCGCGCCGGTAGCTCACGCTTTGATAGGGCTGCGAACCCTTGGTGGTGAAGGCGAACACTCGCGGTTGGCCGAGGCTCCCAAGGCAGGCGGAGAGGTCGGCATGGCGCTTGAGGGTGGCGTACTCATGGTAGTCTAGGCCGGCGCGGCGCAGGCGCTTGTCGTCCAGCTCAAAGCCCAGCGGGTCGATCAGGTGCAGGCTGCAGCCGGTATTGGCGCAGAGCCGGATGATGTTGCCGGTGTTCGGCGGAATTTCCGGTTGGAAGAGGATGATGTGAAACATGCGCAGCTCCAGGCGGGGAGGGCGGCATTCTATCCTGCTGGTGCACCGCTGCTGTGCTTGAAGCGCTGTCCTTGCCCGCTGGCTGTGCGGGCTGCGGAAAGGCCGGGCAGCTCGGCGGCACCGGAGGAGGGTGCTTGGCGCTTTCCTGCCTGTCGCAGGTTGGGCCGAGCGCCGGGAAGGGCGCCTGGAGGAATAAAAGAGGGGAGTTCCCGGCCTGCCTGTACCAGGGTCCCCGAAACCCTTTGTCAGGTTATTAGCATCAGGTGTGCCAGATTGCTTGAGCATGGGGCGGGACTGTCCGGACGGCGGCTCGGTGAGGCTTGTAGGTAAAGGCTTACATGGTGTGATGGTGATCACGACTGTTTACCTGGCGAGGGCATGCCTATTCTATTGCTCAAGGGCGTCGCGCAGCAGGAAGCGCACTGAAAAACACGGACGGCGTCGTAGGTTCCGCCAGGAGGGCGGATGATAGGGAGGTCGCGCAGGAGGCGCATCGAACGGCAAGGATGTCATCGAGGATTTCACCAGGATGGTGGTACCCAGGGATGGTTGGCGCAGGATGCGTCGGGGAGCTCAGAAACGATCGCCAGGAAGGCGACGGTCACGGATGATGTGCGCAGGGTGCGCTACGCGACTCAAGGACGATTCAGGGATGATCTGCCAGGATGGCGGATAGTCACGGATGTCAGAATCAGTCTGCAAGACCCCGCTCTGCGGGGTTTTCTTTTTTGTGCGCTCGACAGGGGCGCACTCCTGTTCAGCCATAGCCCTGGTGAGGGCCAGGCATCCCCTCCAGCAGCGAGTGCAGCAGGTCCAGCATGCCCTGCTGGCGCTGTACATCGCGATAGACCAGTCCCACCTTCAACGGTATGCGCGGTTCGCTGAGCGGCTTCCACAGCAGCTCCGGGTGGCTGTGCGGCGGTCGCGAGCAGCCCGGCAGTACCGTGGCCAGGGTTGTCTGCGGCAGGCTGTCAAGAATGCTGTTCATGTGGTTCAGCTCGGCCTGTACCTGTGGGCGTCGGCCGAGCATGCCGAGCTGTTCCTGCCAGATCTGCCGTACACGGAACTCCTCGCCGAGCAGCAGCATCGGCAGCTCCGCCGCCTGGGCCAGGGAAACCTTCTTGAAGTCCTTCAGCGGATGGTTCTCCGGAAGCACCAGCTGCAGCTCGTCCTCGTACAGCGGCAGGCTGTGCAGCCCGGGTTGGCGTGGCGGCAGGAAGCCGATACCGATATCCAGGGTGCCGGTCAGCAGGCGCCGTTCGATATCGATGCCGGACAGTTCGTAGAGTTGTACCACCAGGTGGGGCTGTGCCTGGCGCAGGCGCTCCAGCAGCAGCGGCACCAGGCTGGTGCTGACCGTCTGCAGCACGCCGACTGCCAGGCTGCGCGCTGCTTGCCCGCGAAAGGCGCGCAGCGCATCGCGGGCGCGCTCCAGGCCCTCCAGCAGCGGCACCGCATGGTTGTACAAGGTCTGCGCGGCCAGGGTCGGCAGCAGGCGCTTGCCGGTGCGCTGAAACAGGCAGACGTCAAGGTCCGTCTCCAGATGGCGGATCTGCTGCGAGAGCGCTGGTTGCGAGAGGCTCAGACGCTCCGCGGCCCGTCCGACATGGCCTTCCTCATAAAGTGCGACGAAATAGCGTAGCTGGCGAAAATCCATAATTTTCTCTTATGAATAAATCTGGAAAATCGAAATAGTCCTGAGTGTCGATACCCCCTATTCTAGCGCCCATAGACATGTTTACAGTGCTTTGGAGGCCGGACTGAGTCTTGTATCAGGCGATGGCATCAAGGCTATTCATAGGAAAAGCTGAAGAAATAGTCAGTGGACTGAACAGCAGCGCCCGTTGCCTGAGCGTCTGGTCAGGGCGCCAGTGTCTGGAGCCATTGCCAATAAACGACTGCCACCGCTAGGACTCGTACGATGCGTGATGCCTTGGCTTGCGCGGGTGATGTGCACCGTGACGTGTGCGCGGCCAGGGCGCGTGGCTGTGAGGTGTCGAGGGCAATGCCTACCTCGACTTAACCCAGGAGCTGGCGGCGAGCAGTCTAGGGCACAGTCCGAGCGGGCTGGTGAGTGCCCTGCGACGTCAGGCGGAAAACCTGATCAACCCGGGGCCGGGGTACTACAACCTCGGCATGCTCAAGCTGGCCACGCGTTTGTGCCACGCTACCGACAGCGATCAGGCTGGCGCGCAAGTGGGGGTAGCGGCATCCGCGGTGGTGCCGGGCGCATCGTCACGGCGCTCAGCGACTCCCGCGCCAGTACCTGGGGTGCCTTGTCGGCTTCGGGCAGGGCGTCTGCGCAGCCCGGGATCGGACGTTGCGGCACGCTACTGGCCGAGGAGCTGTATAGCGTGCGTGCCGGCATCGTCGCGCTCGGCAAGGGACTGGGTGGCGGTATGCCTCTGGCAGTCCTGCTGGCCCGCGGCAACGCCTGCTGTTTCGAGTCGGGCGGTCTGGTCGGCAGTTGCCACGGCAATTCGCTGGCGACTACTGCCGGTCTGGCAGTACTCGACACCGTGCTGGAGCCGGGCTTTCTTGAGCACGTCCGCGCGGCCGGCGAGCAGCTGTGGGGGGGCTGGCATAACTGGCCCACTGGTAGGGTCACGGTCCGCTGTGCGGCCATGGCCTGCCGCTGGTCGGCCTGTCGGCACCGGCGGTGCTGGAGGCGACGCTGAAGGAGCGCCTGCTGATCAACGCGCCGCAAGCGCACTGTCTGCGCTTTTCACCAGCGCTGACGGTCAGCCATGGGAACATCGACGAAATGCTCAAGCGCCTGACGCGTGCGCTGGGCCGGATTTCCGGCCGAAACTGAATACCGTCTTTTGCGAAATCGCAGCCGCCCCGCCAGGAATGCCGGGGCGTTTTTTTGCCCGCCTGAAATGGAGAGCGCTTACCGTTCTACCGGATGGGCTGGAGCGGCCCGGGCATCTGTCTGGGACGATGGCATGACATAGGGTAGCTGGCGAGTGAGTGGAGTCCGGGGCGAGCAGCGGGAGGTCGCGTGAGGTAAAAAAGAGGCTGGGCCCGACCGCTGCCCAACCTTCACGCTAAATCGTGGCGACCCTTCGCGCGGGGGGCATCGCCGCTGTCCTGTTGCAATCCGTGGGGATTAGGAGTTGCAGGATCTTTAGCGAGAACCATGCCGGTAGAGGATCAGCAATAAATGGCAGTGAATTTCGCTTAAAGGTGCTGATCATGCAGGATATTGGCGAGGTACATGTGCCGACGGTGTCCCGCTTGCAAGACATATCCCGTTTTCTGGAATACCAGCTGTCCATCCATGTGGACAGCGCCGCTGTCAGGGCAAGCGCATGAAGGGGCTGGTGCAGCCGTTCGCTTTCTCTCCCGCGTGGGGATAGGGCTGGGGAGAGGGAAAACAGGCTATCGCTGCTCATTTGCCCTTTTCCCCGGCCCCTCGGCTTTGGCCTCCTGCATCCATGCAGTCGTCCCATGCATGGGAGAGGGAAGAAAGTCGTTCATGCGATTGCCCTGGCGCCGCTATTCAGTGCTTGCCGAGTCCGTGCTGTTGCAGCTTGTTGTACAGGCTGGCGCGGGCAATGCCGAGGCACGCCGCCGGATGCCGTTGCAGGCGGCGCGCCGTCGAGCAGGGCGAGCAGTGCCTGGCGGCCGAGGGGCTGTAGTTGGGCGCGCTCCAGCAGGTTGCCCAGTTCCCGCACATTGCCGGGCCAGGGTTGGACGGCCAGCAGATCCTGCGCCGCCTCGTCCAGCTCGATGCGCGGCTGGTCGGAGCGGCTGGCGATCTCATCGAGCAGGTGTTCAGCGAGCAGGCGGATGTCTTCGCGGCGCTCGCGCAGCGGCGGTAGACGCAGGTTCAGTACATTCAGGCGGTAATAGAGGTTGCTGCGGAAGGTGCCGGCGGCAACCCGTGCCTCCAGATCGACATGGGTGGCGGCGATCACCCGCACGTCGATCCGCTTCACCCGGTTCGAGCCGAGCGGCTCGACCTCCTGCTCCTGCAGTACCCGCAGCAGCAAGGTGGCGTCCAGCTACGCGGCGCGGCGGGTTTGGCGTTTGAGCTCGCTGGCGGCCGCGCTGCTACCGATGAAGCTGGCAATGCTGTAGCGTGCCTGGCGCGCCTGAGCCAGTTCGCACTGGGTGGCGGCCAGCCGGTTCTGCGGCTGGTTGTACTTGGTGATCAGCGGCTCCAACTGGTGGGACCGGTCGAGCAGGACGAAGCCGATGGCGCCGATCAGGGTGCTGCATTTGTCGCGCAGGGGCATCCGAGTGACCACGAAGTGCTCATCGCCGAAGGCCATCAGGTCGAGCAGGGACGGCTGGCCGCCCTAGGCGACCTGATGTAGCCGGCTGGCTGGAAGGATCTCCTCGACGGGCCGGCCGAGTACGCCGCGCGGGTCGGCCACGCCCAGCCGGGCGGCGTACTTGTCGTTGATCCAGACGATCTGCGCCTGGCGCTTGACCGCGATGGTGTCTTCACGGCGGGTGTTCAACTGGTCGAACAGCAGCGGCATGGCGCCTTCGCGAAAGCGCTCCGGTGGCACGCCGATCAGCAGGCCGTTTTCGTCGAGATCGCGGTGGGTGGTCGCCATGGGGGAACTCCTGTGCCGGCTGCCGGGCAAGTATGGCCAGCGTCGGCAGCGGGCGCCAAGGAACCCTGTAGAATGGGCCGGGTCTTCAGGAAAGACCCGTCCGGGCACTGATGGAGGAGTCCTTCATGGACTTGTTGCGCATCCTTATCGCCATCCTGCTACCGCCGCTCGGCGTGTTTCTGCAGGTAGGCTTCGCCGGCGCTTTCTGGCTGAACATCCTGCTGACCCTGCTCGGTTACCTGCCGGGCATCATCCATGCGGTGTACATCATCGCCAGACGCTGAGCGGCGTTCCCTTCGCGGGGGCTAGCGGCCGGCCAGGCGTCCGCCCTGGGCCAGCGTCCAGTCCACCAGCTGCCGGCTCAACTGGTCGCCGGCCGTGCCGAAGGCAGCGACCACGCTGTCGAGCTGTTCATCCTGGGCGGGCTGGCGTATCTCGAAGCGGCGGCTGGCAAGGATGCGCTGGCTGGCGCTGTGTACCAGATTGACGTCAAGGCTGATCCGCACCTGCGGCTTGCCGCCGGCGTATTCGCTGTGAAAGCCGCGCAGGTCGCCGAGTAGCTCCAGGTCGGCATACAGGTGATTGTCGTCGCTGCTCACCGAGGCCGTCCGGCCGTCCTCGCGGAAGGCCTCGATCAGCCGGTCGCGCAGTAAGGTCGGGGCGTCGTCGCTCCAGCGGGCGCCCTGGTAGCTGCTGATGCGATTGCCCTCCGGTACCACCGCAATACGCGCGCTGCCGAGCATGCGGTCGGCCTTGGGGGTAGCGATGCGCAGCGCCTGGTCGAGACGGGCGGTGGCAGCCTGGGCCTGAAGCGGCGCGCCCGGCAGGCGGTAGACGTGGATCTGCTCGGCCTCGGGCAGCACCGAGCAGGCCGTCAGGCTGCCGAGCAGAACGAGTAGGGCAAGGGGGCGGAGGGATCCGAGGCTCATGGTGTGAACTCCTGCATCTGCTCCCGGCCGAGAAAGAAGCCGGAAGGGTTGTCTTCGAGGAGGCGAGTGACCCGGCGCAGTCCGCCGAGGGTCATGCGCAGCTCGCTGATCGCCGGGCCCAGGTCGGCGATGCCGTTCATGCCGTTGTTCAGGGCCTGCTGGTTGTTCTCCAGCAGGCGGTCCAGGCGTGTGGTGCTGCGTTCGAGGGCGCCCATCGAGCGTTGTGCGCTGGCCAGCAGCTGGCGGCCGCTGTCGTCCAGCAGGCCGTTGGCGTTGCGCGCCAGGCGGGTGATTTCCTCGAGCAGGATGCCGGTCTGCTGGCCGAGCTGGTTGAGCTGCTGCACCGCCTGGCGCAGGTCGGTGCGCTGCTCGGCGAGTGCGCCGGTAGCTAGCTCGAGATGCTCCAGGGTGCGGCCGAGGCGGCTGGCGTTCTCGGTCGAGAAGAGCTGGCTGGCGCCGGCCAGGATGCTGTTGATGCTGCTCATCACGTCCTCGCCCTCGTCTAGCAGGGTGCTGAACGGGGAGGGGTCGGCAACGATCAGCGGCGGCTTGCCGCCCTCGCCTTCGAGCGGCGGGCTTTGCGGCGTGCCGCCGAACAGCTGGATGCTGCGGGCGCCGGTGATGTTGGTCAGCAGCAGGCGGGCGCGGGTGTCGCGCTTGATCGGCGTGCCGCTGTCGAGGCGGATGCGCGCGCGGGCCATGCGCGGGTCCTCGGGATCGAGCCAGAGCTGTTCCACGTCGCCGACCCGGATGCCGCTGTATTCCACCGGGCTGCCGACCCCCAGGCCGCTTACCGAGTGGTTGAACAGCACCTCGTAGTGGTCGAACTCGCGGTCCAGGCGGGACTTGCTCAGCCAGAGGGCGAGAAGCAGGGCAGCGAACACTGCCACGACCGTGAACAGACCGATCAGCACATGATGAGCGCGGGTTTCCATCAGGGGATCTCCTGCAGTTCGGCGGCCTGGTGTGCCGCGCGGCCGCGCGGGCCGTGGAAGTATTCGCGGATCCAGGGATCGTCGGTGGCCGCCACCACTTCCAGGCGGTCGGCGACCAGCACGCGTTTCTGTGCCAGCACGGCGACCCGGTCGCAGCTGGTATAGAGGGTATCGAGGTCGTGGGTGACCAGGAACACGCTGAGGCCGAGTGCGTCGCGCAGGGTGAGAATAAGCTGGTCGAAGGCCGCCGCGCCGATCGGATCGAGTCCGGCGGTCGGTTCGTCGAGAAACAGCACCTCCGGGTCCAGCGCCAGGGCGCGGGCCAGGGCGGCGCGCTTGATCATCCCGCCGGACAGCTCGTCCGGGTACTTGCAGGCGGCGTTGGCCGGCAGCCCGGCGAGGGCCAGCTTGAGACGGGCCAGGTGCCCGGCCTCGGGGCGCGGCAATCCGGCATGTTCGATCAGCGGCAGGGCGACGTTCTCCTCGAGGTTCAGCGAGGTGAACAGGGCGCCCTGCTGGAAGAGCACGCCGAAGCGCCGTTCCAGCCGGGAGCGCTGTGTGGCCGGCAGGCTCAGCAGGTCCTCGCCGAACACCTCGATCCGCCCGGCGCTGGGCCGGTGCAGGCCGACGATGCTGCGCAGCAGCACCGACTTGCCGGTGCCCGAGCCGCCGACCACGCCGAGGATCTCGCCGCGGCGGATGTCCAGGTCGAGGCCGTCGTGCACCGTCTGCCGGCCGAAGCGGTTGACCAGACCGCGCACCCGGATCAGCGGCTCCTGCAGCGGCGTGCCGGCGCTCACCAGCCCATCTCCATGAGGAACAGGGCGGCCAGGGCATCCAGCAGGATCACCATGAAGATCGATTGCACCACGCTGGAGGTGGTGTGTTCGCCGACCGACTGGGCGCTGCCGCCGGCCTTGAAGCCCTCCAGGCAGCCGATCACGGCGATCAGGAAGGCGAACAGCGGAGCCTTGCCGAGGCCGACCAGATAATGGTTGACCGGAATTTCCTGCTCGATGATGGCGAAGTACTGCACCGGCGAGATGTCCAGCGCCAGGACGCAGACCGCCAGGCCGCCGAGGATGCCGCAGAGCATGGCGATGAAGGTGAGGATCGGCAGGGTCACCAGCATCGCCAGCACCCGCGGCAGTACCAGCAGCTCGACCGGGTCGAGGCCGAGGGCGCGGATCGCGTCGATTTCCTCGTTGGCCTTCATCGCGCCGATCTGCGCGGCGAAGGCGCTGGCGGTGCGGCCGGCCATCAGGATGGCGCAGAGCAGCACGCCGAACTCGCGCAGGAAGGAGTAGGCCACCAGGTTGACGGTATAGATGGTGGCGCCGAACTGGCCGAGCACGGTGGCGCCAAGGAAGGCCACCACCGCTCCGACCATGAAGGTCAGCAGGGCGACGATGGGCACGGCGTCCAGCCCGGTCCGCTCGATGTGCGCCACCAGTGGGGTGATGCGCCAGCGCCGCGGGCGCGGCAGGGTCAGCAGCAGGGTGCTCAGGGTCAGGCCGATGAAGCCGTACAGTGTGCGCTGCTGCTCCCAGAGCATCTCGACGACCCGGCCGATGTGCGCCAGCTCGTCCCTGAGGGTGGATGGCTCCGGTTCCTCTTCGGGGCCGGCGGCGACGCCGGCGACCGCCATGGCGACCGTGCGCAGCAGGGCCTGGCGCTCGGCCGGCAGCTGCGGTGCCCAGCGTGCGATGTCCGCGAGGCGCTGGGGGCCGAGCAGCTCCACCAGCAGGCTGGCGCCGGCAGTGTCGAGGGCGCCCAGGTCGTCCAGCGCAACCGGGCAGGCAGTATCGAGCTGCGGCCGGGTGCGCTCGATCTCGCGCTTCAGGCGCGGGTAGTGCTGCAGCGTCCAGTCGCCGGCGATGCTCAGCCCGGGGGGCTGGCCGGCGTCATTCAGCTGCAACTGACCTGGCGGTGAGGGGGTCGGGTGCATCATTGCCTTGTCCATGTCGCTTTGCGGGGGGACTTGCGACAAATCCTCGGAGGATCATAGCAGCCCCCTTTTTTCGATCACAGCATGCGGCAAGTGGGGGCCAGGGCAATCGCATGAAGGGGCAGGCGCAGCCTTCACTCCCTCTCCCGCATGCTGGAGGGGGGAGAAAGTTGTTCATGCTATTGTCCTGAAGTTGGGACCCCTGGATGTATTCAGGAAGTGGCGCTCCCGCTAGGCTAGGGGTTTTCCATATTGAGGATGTCCCGCCATGTCCGACCGGCCCGAAGCGCAGTCCGCACAAGAACCGCTCAACGCCATCGAGGTCCGCATTCTGGGCTGCCTGATCGAGAAGCAGGCGACCACGCCGGAAAGCTACCCGCTGACCCTCAATGCCCTGGTGCTCGCCTGCAACCAGAAGACCAGCCGCGAGCCGGTGATGAACCTCAGCCCCGGTCAGGTTGGCCAGAGCCTGCGCCAGCTGGAGGGGCGCGCCCTGCTGCAGCTGGTCATGGGCAGTCGGGCGGACCGCTGGGAGCACCGCCTCGACAAGGCCCTGCAGCTCACGCCGCCGCAGCTGGTACTGATCGGGCTGCTGTTGCTGCGCGGTCCGCAGACCGTCAATGAACTGCTGACCCGTAGCGCCCGTCTGCACGACTTTGACGATGACGAAGACCTGCAGCACCAGCTGGAGCGGCTGATCGGCCACGAGCTGGTCTGTCGACTGCCACGCCAGTCGGGGCAGCGCGAGGAGCGCTACATGCACCTGCTGGGCACCCCGGAGGATCTGAAGGAACTGCTGGCAGTGCGTGCGACCCAGGCGGCCGGTAGCGAGGGGACGGGGAATGCCCGGATCGAGGCGCTGGAGGCGCGCATCAGCGAACTGGAGGAGCGGCTGGCGAAACTGGAAGGGGAGCTGGCGGGCGGCAAGCCGCGGGATTGAGCGGAGCGCCTCGGGGAGTGGGTAGATTCGCCGGAAAGCACAGAGGGGAGCCTGAGCTCCCCTCCTAATCGACTTTGTGCTTTGTTCTTCTTGTGCTCGATCAGTTGTTGTTCTTGTCGACCGCCACCCTGAAGAAGATGCTTCAGTCAGCCCCAACCGGGGCCAAGAGCAAACGTATTTCTTTGATCGCCGATATCGCGATGATCACCAAGTGATCCAACCAGTCCGGGCGCTACCTCGAGGTAGTTTTATTGTTCTCTGTCCGGCTGCGGGGTCTTGACCCCTGAACGCGTATCCTCTCCAAAAAAATCAGTTTGCGCCGTCTCTGTCGTGCTTGTTTTTGTTATGTCAGAGTCGTTTCATGTTTTTGTTTTATAGGTGCTGTTTTTTATTTTTGTTGTACAAGAGATAGAGCATTACCCGTGCCAAAAAAATAAATGTCATATAAATCAATAACTTGTAAAAAATGTTATTTTCTGCGGAGTCTACGGGATGTCATTGTGTTTCCGTTCGACCCAGATTCGCTACCCACATGGCGGGTGTGGGTAACAACTGGGCGTTCCCTGAGCCTCGGTGGGTAACGCCCGGCTGTTACCGTGGCTCAGGCGGGGGCTCATTTACTGCCGAAACGCAGTGGGGCCCCGGTCTGGTTAGCGAGAATCGCGCTGGCCAGCTCCATGTCGCTGGCCTGCAGTTGCGGGTTGATCTCGCGCAGCTGCTGCAGCGCCGCCTCCAGATAGGGACCGCGGATCTGTCCGTCGCTGGCGACGAAGCTGCCCGCATCCTCCTGGGCGGCGACGATCAGCTTGTCGTCCTTGACGGTCATGTAGGTCGAGGCGGTGGTGAGGCCGGAAGAGATGATGTCGCGAAGGAAGTCATCATCGTGGGCCTGCACTGTGCCGAAGGGAAAGATGGCGAGGCTGACGGCAAAGCCGGCGATCGTGCTTTTCATGGGAAACTCCAGGGGATGATGCCTAAATGAGATCATTTCGGTGCGGTTCGAGTTCCGTGACGGAAGGCGCGGGCGTGGTCGGCGCTGATCAGCGGTCCAGCAGATGCCGGCGCCAGCGCTTCCAGAGCAGCAACAGTGGCGTCGACAGGCTGACGAACAGCAGCAGCTGCAGTTGCCAGGACAGCTCGGGCAGGACCTGCAGCAGCACGGCGAGGCCGGTGGCGACCAGGGCCAGCCACAGCAGGTAGCCGCCGGCGTCGAAGACTTCCAGGATCAGCAGCAGGATGCCGAGGCCCAGCCAGTGCCAGGGCGAAAGCGCTTGCAGGCAGCTCAGCAGCATCCGCGGCTCCGCAGGCCGGCACAGGCGGGACCGGGATGGGGGCGGGCGATGCGACGGCTTGGCATGGGGACTCCCTGGCAGTGGACGGGTGGTACGGCAGCAGGCCGGAGGGTGATCCTGCCGGGTTAGCGCTGTTCGCTCTGTGGGGTGATTCGCATGACCTCCTCCAGGGTGGTCGATCCGGCGGCAACTTTCAGCGCGCCGGACAGGCGCAGGCTGCGCATACCGTCCTTGAAGGCGGCGCGGCGCAGGGCGAGCAGGTCGGTGTCGGCGCTGATCAGCGGCTTGATGGCATCGTTCAGCAGCATGATTTCGTAGACCCCGGCACGCCCGCGGTAGCCGGTGTCGCGGCATTCCGGGCAGCCCACCGCCTGGAGCGCGCCACTCGGCAGCGGGGCGTTCCAAGGGCGGGTCAGCGCCTGCCAATCGGCCTCGTCGAGCGCGACCGGTGCCTTGCAGTGCGGGCACAGGGTGCGTACCAGGCGCTGGGCCATGACGCCGAGCAGGGTGGCCTTGAGCAGGTAGTAGGGCACGCCCAGCTCGAGCAGGCGGGTGATGGCGCTGGGTGCGTCGTTGGTGTGCAGGGTGGAGAGCACCAGGTGGCCGGTGAGCGCCGCCTGGATGGCCATCTCGGCGGTTTCCAGATCGCGGATCTCGCCGACCATGATGATGTCCGGGTCCTGGCGCATCAGCGCGCGCACGCCGCTGGCGAAGGTCAGGTCGATGTTGTGCTGCACCTGCATCTGGTTGAACGCCGGCTCGATCATCTCGATGGGATCTTCGATGGTGCAGACGTTGACCTCGGGCGTCGCCAATTGTTTCAGCGTGCTGTAGAGGGTAGTGGTCTTGCCCGAGCCGGTCGGCCCGGTGACCAGGATGATGCCGTTGGGCTGGCCGGTCATGCTTTGCCAGCGGCGCAGGTCGTCGGCGGAGAAGCCGAGGGCGTCGAAGCTCTTGAGCAGCACCTCAGGATCGAAGATGCGCATCACCAGCTTCTCGCCAAAGGCGGTGGGCAGGGTGGAGAGGCGCAGCTCGATCTCGCCGCCGTCCGGGTTTTTGGTCTTGACCCGGCCGTCTTGCGGCTTGCGTTTCTCGGCGACATTCATCCGGCCGAGGGATTTCAGCCGGCTGACGACCGCCATGGTCACCTGTGGCGGGAACTGGTAGACGTTGTGCAGCACGCCGTCGATGCGAAAGCGCACGCTGCCCTGCTCGCGGCGCGGCTCGATGTGGATGTCGCTGGCGCGCTGCTGGAAGGCGTACTGGAACAGCCAGTCGACGATAGTCACGATGTGCGCGTCGTTGGCGTCCGGCTCCTGGTCCGCCGCGCCGAGCTTGAGCAGCTGCTCGAAGTTACCGATACCGCTGATCTTCTGGTCCGTGGCCGAAGCGCCGCTGACCGACTTGGCCAGGCGGTAGAACTCCACGGCGAAGCGTTGGATCTCCGCCGGATTGGCCACCACCCGGCGGATCGGCCGTCGGAGCACGTGGGTCAGGTTGGCTTCCCAACTGCTGACGAAGGGCTGCGCGCTGGCGACTGTGACGCTGTCCGGGCCGACCGTCACGGCGAGGATCTTGTGGCGCTGGGCGAAGGCGTAGGACATCAATGGAGTGATGGCGGCGACGTCGATCTTCAGCGGGTCGATGCGCAGGTAGGGCTGCCCGGCGTAGTCGGCCAACCACTGGGTGAGGCTTTCCAGGTCGAGCTTGCGACCGGGCTGGTAGCGGTCGTCGAGCTGCTGGGCGGCGAGGAATTCCAGCGGATGCTGCTGATTGCTCACTGCGCTGCGGCGGATCGCCAGGCACTGCTCGGCGCTGTCCTGGCCGATCCGGCCGCGGGCGACCAGTTCGCGCAGCAGGTCGCCCAGGTCGAGCCAGCGGTCCTCGGTGGAAGAAGCGATGGAAGGCATGCGGGGTCTCGGTGGTTCTGCGTCTCACTCCAGCATGCCCGATGGGGCCGCCGAGGCGAAGCGATGGCCGCCCTCAGAGGCAGCCCTTTCAAGGTCTTCGGCCGAACGCCGATCGGCTGCTTGCCGGCAAGGCTGTAGGAGCAGATTTATCTGTGATTGGCGGCAAGAGCAGAAGCATCGCGAATAAATTCGCTCCTACCGAAGCGGTATCAACCTCTCTCCTCCGGCTCTCCCCCATGGGAAAGTGCAAGACCTTGAAAGGGGTGGCCCTCAGAGACTTTTTCCGTGATCCAGGCTGAGAGTCTGGCCCCGCCTGGCCTTGGCTTTCGAGGGGGGCGTGAGGCCCATGGAGACATAGATGCTGGTCAGCTCCTCGATCCCCATGTGCGCCGGGCGCACCCACTCCACCGGCACGTAGAGCAGCCCGCCGCCGACCGGGATGGGGGCGGTGGGCACCAGGATGGCGTGGTAGCTGCGGCCCTCGATCTCGATCGGCGTGGGACTCGGCTGCAGCGCCAGCACGGCGGCGCCGTCGCCGCCGAAAAAGCACCAGACCGGGCTCATGGCGCCGATGTCGGGGTTATTGTTCTTGTCCAGCAGGGCGACGAAGCGGTCCGCCAGGTTGTAGAGCTGGCCGATCAGCGGGGTGCGGCGCAGAGTGACGTCGATCAGCCGGGCCAGCGGCCGGCGCAGGCCCAACTGCACGGCGAGGCCCAGCGGGTAGAGGCAGGCCAGCAGCACCAGGCCGCCGAACAGGTAGGCCAGCGATGGATTGCTCACGAAGTACTGGCCGAGGCCGGCGGAGATCTGCCCGGCGAGGGTGGAGGGGCCGATCAGGCGGTTCAGCAGGCTGATGATCCAGGCCAGCAGCACCAGGGTCAGGGTCAGCGGCAGGAGGGCCAGCAGGCCGGTCAGCCAGGTGGCGAAAATCGATTTGAGGCTTTGCTTGAGCATTGCGTGCGTCCGTACGGAATCGCGCGGCAGGGGCTCGCCCTGCCGGCGGGAGGCCTATTTCAGCAGCGCTTTCCAGGGTTTCAGGGTCGCCACGGTCTGCGCCTGGGCGGCACGGCGCTCGCGCAGGGCGTCATCCAGCGGGCGGGCAGCCAGCTCGCCGAGCTTGACCAGTTCGCCGTACAGGCGGTCTGGCTCGGGCATTTCCAGCACGCCACGGGCAAGGCGCAGCCAGACTAGCACACGCTCGAGACGCGGAAGTTGCTCCGTTAGACCTTCTGGCTGTTGCCGGTAGCGCGCCAGCGGCAGCTCCCGCGCCTCGTCCGCCAGCAGGTGCGCCAGCCAGCGGCCCAGCGGCGCGGCACCCTGGCGCTGGCCGGCGGCGTTGCGCTGGGCGGTCCAGGAGCGCGCCAGCAGCCAGCGCGAGGCCTCCAGCGAAAACAGCCCCCAGCGGGTCTGCTCCAGTTCGGCGGCGAAGCGGGCCGGGGCCGCCTGGCGCGAGGCTTCGTCGTCCTGGCCGGCCAGCAGCTGTGGCCGCCAGTCCTTGATCAGGGCGTCCAGCGCGCCGCGCAGCCCGCTGGAGCTGGCCCGCGGGGCAGCCTGGCCGAGGCTGCCGAGCAGGGCGCGCAGGTCGATCAGTTGGGCGAGCCACTGCTCCAGCAGCTTCCAGTGGCCGCTGAAGCGGTACTGTTCGGCCAGCCGCTGGCTGCTGCCGAGCAGGTGCCAGGCCAGCGCCGCGAAGGCCGCGTCCAGCGGAGTCTCCGCGTTCGGTGTCGGCGCCGGCAGGGCGAGGGCGTAGCTGGCCGGGTCGAACAGGCGGTAGCCGCGCTCGGCCTTGCTGATGTCGCAGGGCATCAGTGGCAGGTCGGCGGCCAGGGCGAGGGCCAGCTCCAGCAGTGCGGCGGGCTCGCCCTCGCGCAGTTCCAGCTCCAGCTCGCAGATTTCCTCCTCGCGCGGGCCAGCGATCACCCTGCCCAGATCCAGCGCCGCTTCGACGGCCACCCGCTGCTGATCGCGCTGCCAGACGAGATCGGCCTTCTCGCGGACGAAGTCGGTGCTGAAGATCGGCTGCAGGAGGGTCTTGTCCAGTCCGGCCAGCTCCGTCGGCCAGCACTGGTCGTCCAGTCGGTCCGGGTCCAGACTGGGTTGGTCCAGGTACCAGTCCCATTCGTTGCGCTCGGACAGCCCGGCAACGCTCTGCCCGCGGCTCTTCAGGGTCTGGATGTACTGTTCGCCGTCGCGCCGCAGGCGCAGGGCGACCCGTGCGCGGGCCAGATCCCGCGCCGCGGTGTCGTAGTACTGGTTGAACAGCTCGTGGCGCTGCCAGCCGCTCTCGCTGCGCGCTTTCAGCAGGGGATGCTCGCGCAGGGCGGCGAGGGTGGCGCGGCTGACGCGCAGCTTGATTTCGGTTTCTTTGACCATGGTAGTGGCTTCAGGCGCCTATCATTGGAATGTTTCAGGAATATGACATTTTCTGGCGGCTGTCCGGGACGATCCGTATACTTGCCGCCTTTTTTGAGGATGGGGTCGACCCTATGCCAACCAATCCCTTCGTCAGCTTGTTCGGTCGCTCGCCCATCGGCCCGATGCAGCAGCATATCGCCAAGGCGCACGAGTGTGCAGCGCACCTGATACCGCTGTTCGAGGCGGTGATGGCTCAGGACTGGGTCCGGGTGGAGCAGGAGCAGCAGGAAATGGTGCGTCTGGAAAAGGAGGCCGACCAGCTCAAGAAGAGCGTGCGCATTCATCTGCCCAAGAGCCTGTTCCTGCCGGTGCCGCGCTCGGATCTGCTCGAGCTGCTGAGTGTACAGGACAAAGTCGCCAACCGCGCCAAGGACATCGCCGGGCTCATGCTCGGCCGCCAGATGATCATTCCGCCCGCCCTGCAGCCGCTGATGCTGACCTACGTGCAGCGTTGCGTGGATGCCAGCGCCCAGGCGCTGAAGGCGATGAACGAGCTGGACGAGCTGCTCGAGGCCGGCTTCGCCGGTCGCGAGGCGAGCCTGGTGGTGGCCATGGTCGAGGAGCTGGAGGCGATCGAGGAGGACACCGACCGCCTGCAGATCGAGGTGCGTCGCGCCCTGTTCAAGCTGGAAGGCGAACTGCCGCCCGTCGATGTGATGTTCCTCTACACCATCATCGAGTGGGTTGGCGAGGTCGCCGATAGGGCCGAGCGCGTCGGCGGCCGTCTGGAGCAACTGCTGGCGCGCTGAAGCGCCAAGGTTCTTTCTGCGTTTTAAAGGTATTCAATCTCATGTCACTTATTGCGGACCATGGTTTCGTCCTGCTTCTGCTCGCCTGTGCGTTCGGTTTCTTCATGGCCTGGGGCGTCGGCGCCAACGACGTGGCCAACGCCATGGGCACTTCGGTCGGCTCGCGCGCGCTGACCATCAGGCAGGCAATCTTCGTCGCCATGATCTTCGAGTTCTGCGGCGCCTACCTGGCCGGCGGCGAGGTGACCGAAACCATCAAGAACGGCATCGTTGACGCCACGGTCATTACCCCCGACCTGATGGTGCTGGGCATGCTGTCGGCGCTGCTGGCCGCCGGCACCTGGCTGCTGGTCGCTTCGCTCAAGGGCTGGCCGGTGTCCACCACTCATTCCATCGTCGGTGCGGTGATTGGCTTCGCCGCGGTCGGCGTGTCCATGGAGGCGGTGCACTGGAGTGCCATCGGCCCGATCGTCGCCAGCTGGGTGGTCACCCCGTTCCTCTCCGGCCTGGTCGCCTTCGGCCTGTTTATGAGCGTGCAGAAACTGATCATCGACACCGATGCGCCGTTTCGCAACGCCAAGCGCTTCGTGCCTTTCTACATGTTCCTCACCGGCTTCATGGTCGCGCTGATGACCGTGACCAAGGGCCTCAAGCATGTCGGCCTGCACCTGAGCAGCAATCAGGGCATCCTGCTGGCGATCGGCATCGGCGTGCTGGTGATGCTGCTGGGCATGACCATCCTCAGCCGCATCCAGGTAGATGCCGAGGCGGACAAGGGTTTCCACTATGCCAGCGTGGAGAAGGTGTTCGCCGTGCTGATGGTGTTCACCGCCTGCTCCATGGCCTTCGCCCACGGTGCCAACGACGTGGCCAACGCGGTCGGTCCGCTGGCTGCCATTGTCGGCGTGATCCACTCCCAGGGCGCCGAGGCGATCGGCGTCAAGTCGGCGGTGCCGGGCTGGGTGCTGCTGCTCGGCGCCGTCGGCATCGTCATCGGCCTGGTCACCTACGGCTACAAGGTGATCGCCACCATCGGCAAGGAAATCACCGAGCTGACCCCGAGCCGCGGCTTCGCCGCCGAGCTGGCCACCGCCTCCACCGTGGTCGGCGCCTCGGCCATCGGCCTGCCGGTGTCCACCACCCACACCCTGGTCGGCGCCGTGCTGGGCATCGGCATCGCCCGCGGCATCGGTGCGCTGAACCTCGGCGTGATCGGCTCGATCTTCGTGTCCTGGATCGTCACCCTGCCGGCCGGTGCGATCCTGGCGATCATCTTCTTCACCGTACTCCAGGCGATCTTCGTCTGACGGAACCTTCCCCGGGCGGTCTGCGCGGACTGCTCCCCTCTCCCATGCATGGGAGAGGGGCTGGTTTCCCCCTCGGCCCATGCGACCTATCATGCAAGGTACCGTTTCCCGAGTGCCCGCCATGCCCCTTCCCAGTCTCAAGCAGCAGTTCGCCGAGCTGATCTCCCTGCCATCGGTGAGCTGTACCCAGGCATCCCTGGATCTGCCCAACCGTCCGCTGATCGAGCGCCTGGCCGGCTGGCTCGGCGACCTCGGCTTCGCCTGCGAGATCCAGGACATCGCCCCCGGCAAGTGCAACCTGCTGGCCACTTACGGCAGCGGCCCCGGCGGCCTGGTGCTGGCCGGCCACAGCGACACCGTGCCCTTCGACGCCGCCTTGTGGCGCAGCGATCCGCTGGTCCTCGCCGAGCGCGACGACCGCTGGTACGGCCTCGGCAGCTGCGACATGAAGGGTTTCTTCCCGCTGATGATCGAGGCGGTCAAGCCGCTGCTTGACCAGCCGTTCCGCCAGCCGCTATTGATCCTCGCCACCTGCGATGAGGAAAGCTCGATGTCCGGTGCCCGCGCTCTGGCCGCTGCAGGTCGCCCGCTGGGACGGGCCGCGGTGATCGGCGAGCCGACTGGCCTCAAACCCATCCGCCTGCACAAGGGGGTGATGATGGAGCGCATCGACATCCAGGGACACAGTGGTCATTCCTCCGACCCGAGCCTCGGGCACAGCGCCCTGGAGGCCATGCACGAGGCCATCGGCGCGTTGTTGACGCTGCGCGGGCAGTGGCAGCGGGAGTTCAGCAATCCACTGTTCAACGTGCCGCAGCCGACCCTGAACCTCGGCTGCATCCACGGTGGCGATAACCCCAACCGCATCTGCGGGCAGTGCGCCCTGGAGTTCGATCTGCGCCCGCTGCCGGGCATGGACCCCGAGCAGTTGCGCGCGGCTATCCGCCGGAAACTGCGCCCGGTGGCCGAGCGACATGCCGTGCGCGTCGATTTCGCCCCGCTGTTCCCCGGAGTGCCGCCCTTCGAAGAGGCCGCCAGCAGCGAGCTGGTGCGGTTCGCCGAGTTCCTCACCGGGCACCGGGCGGAAGCGGTGGCCTTCGCTACCGAGGCGCCCTACCTGCAGCAGCTCGGCTGCGAGACCCTGGTGCTCGGCCCCGGCGATATCGCCTGCGCCCACCAGCCGGACGAGTACCTGGAGCTGGCGCGGATCGAGCCGACCGTGCGTCTGCTACGCCAGCTGATCGGGCATTATTGTCTGAATCCCGCCTGAGCGGCGCAGTTCGTAGGGTGGACAACGCCGCAGGCTTGTCCACCATGGTGGATGGCTCCGGCCATCCACCCTACTGATTGGGCATTATTGCCTCGCTCCTACACACGACCGCAGATACGCGTTTTCCATCGACAGGTTTTCCATGCGCGACTACGTCAACTGGCTCCGCCACGCTTCGCCCTATATCAATGCCCACCGCGAGCGCACCTTCGTGGTCATGCTGCCGGGCGAGGGCGTCGAGCATCCCAACTTCGGCAACATCGTCCATGACCTGGTGCTGCTGCACAGCCTCGGCGTGCGCCTGGTGCTGGTGCACGGCTCGCGCTCGCAGATCGAGGCGCGCCTCGCCGCCCGCGGGCTGACCCCACGCTACCACCGTGGCCTGCGGATCACCGATGCGCCGACCCTGGACTGTGTGGTCGAGGCGGTCGGCAGCCTGCGTCTGGCCATCGAGGCGCGCCTGTCGATGGACATGGCCGCCTCGCCGATGCAGGGCGCCCGGCTGCGCGTGGTCGGTGGCAACTTCGTCACCGCCCGACCGATCGGCGTGGTCGACGGCATCGACTACCTGCATACCGGCGAGGTGCGGCGCATCGACCGCAAGGGTATCGGCCGCCAGCTCGACGAGCGCGCCATCGTACTCCTTTCGCCGCTGGGCTATTCGCCCACCGGGGAAATCTTCAACCTCGCCTGCGAGGACGTGGCGACCCGCGCGGCCATTGACCTGGGCGCCGACAAGCTGCTGCTGTTCGGCCTAGAGTCGGGCCTGCTCGACGAGCACGGCGCGCTGATCCGCGAACTGCGCCCGCAGCAGGTCCCGGCGCACCTCGCGCGTCTCGGCGGCGACTACCAGGCCGAGCTGCTCGATGCCGCAGCCCAGGCCTGCCGCGCGGGGGTGCCGCGCAGCCACATGGTCAGCTATGCCGAGGACGGCGCGCTGCTCACCGAGCTGTTCACCCGCGAGGGCGGCGGCACCCTGGTCACCCAGGAACAGTTCGAAAAGCTGCGCGAGGCGACCATCGAGGACGTCGGCGGGCTGCTCGAGCTGATCCGTCCGCTGGAGGAGCAGGGCATCCTGGTGCGCCGCTCGCGCGAGGTACTGGAGCGGGAGATCGGCCAGTTCAGCATTGTCGAACGCGACGGCCTGATCATCGCCTGCGCCGCGCTCTATCCGATCGCCGACTCCGAGACCGGCGAGCTGGCCTGCCTGGCGGTGAGCCCTGACTACCGCCACGGTGGGCGCGGCGACGAGCTGCTCGAACGCATCGAGGCGCGCGCCCGCGCGCTCGGTCTGAAGGCCCTGTTCGTGCTCACCACCCGCACTGCCCACTGGTTCCGCGAGCGCGGCTTCCAGCCCAGCGGCGTCGAACGCCTGCCGGCGGCGCGCGCCTCGCTGTACAACTTTCAGCGCCAGTCGAAGGTGTTCGAGAAGGCCTTGGCCTGAGAGCGGGTGAGCTGTTGAACGTATTCGCCCCTGCGCCGCGATGATCGGTAGGGGCGAACCCAGGTATTGGAGGCGGTTTGATATGACCGATTTATGGCAAGGAATTTGGGGAGTCTATTTAGGGGCCTTCTTGATAGTTGCAAGGCATCATTTCGAAAGCGTCATCTGTACATTCACCCTGCCAGGCGAAGCGGCGGTATGCAGGTCGGCCTTGACCAGCCGAACACCCTCCCGACTTGTTTGCTCCATAAATTGAAGAATCTGATTGAACTCAGCCTTGTCAATGAATAGCGTAACTTCGCTATCGCCGCTCTTCGTCAAGCGTTCCGTTTTGAGTCTCATGCGGGATATGTGGTCTGCAATCAGTTGCTCCAGGGGCTTGTTGCTGGGCAGTGGCGGATTGCCGGATTGCTGTAGTCGTTTCGCTTCTTCAGTCGCAGCTCTCATCCAAACGACCAGTGCCTGTTTTCTATCCACTTGTTCCTGCAAGCGCGACTGCTCTGCAGTCATGGGACGCCACACGATCAGGTAAAGCAAGATTGCAAGAGACAGCAGTGCTCCTCCGGCAAGGAGCAGTTTTTCTCGATCGTTAAGCCTAAGCACCCAAGCCCTGATCATTTATTCGATCCCTTGTATGGTTATCTGCGCGGTAGTGTTCTGCTGGCGAGTGTGCGTCTGGCCAAGCTGGGCCTGTAATCCGTCCTGCTTCAGCGCGGCAGCGAGTTTCTCGAGGGCAGGGGCAGCGGCTGATTCCAATTCCAGCTCCAATATCCGATTGTTTTGCGCATAGCGCATGCCGGTCACTCGGACGGATTCATGCTTCTGAAGTGCCGGGACAGCTTTTTCGAGCAGTCGTAAAAACCGTGAGCCTTGCCGATGTTGACGAAGTTCATTGAGTTTCTGCTCCATCTGTACCCGCGGATCCACGACTCTCCGCACGTCCGGAAATGCTTCACGGAACAGGTCGACAACCTCCTGATCAAGAGCCGACTTCTGTTTTGACAAGCGATAGTTTTCGATACCCAGGGAGACGAAAGTCAATGTTAACAACATCAATCCCAGCGCTGCAGGAATCCTCCAGTTGCGCAGCAATTCCCGAGTCGGATCTTGCAACTTGTACTCGCCCTGCAGCAAGTTGATGGCATGTTCCATCGATAGCCGCGCTGCCAAAGGCGTCAGTGGCGAGTCGCCCTGATCGGCTGACAACACTTCCAAGGGGCTCCGCCGTTCCAGGATTGGACGCCAGCTATCCAGCTCCTGCTTTGTAAGCGCGAGGCCGAAAAATTCAGCACCATTTATGAGCAGGCGTTCACCCTGAGGTATTGCTGTCAGTTGCTCCGGATCATATTGCAGGCTCTGGGCATCGGCAAACATCGCTTTTACCGGAATTGAAGCCGACAGTAACTGGTCGCGCCAATATCCGATCAATGTGCGAGCGATGATCGCAACCGAGTATTTGCATTCGGCACGGGGAGTGCCAACTGCAAAATGCAACAGGGCAGGGTCATCACAAAGTTGCTCTTCCAGCTGGTAGGGAATGGCGCTTAAAGCGGCACGGCTGGAGTTTGGAAGTTTGACTTCGGTCACGAATACCTGCTCTTGGGGCACCAGTACATAACAGGGATAGGTGCGAGCCTGTTGAGCCAGTTGTGGAAGTTCGCCAGCGTGAGCAAGCTGCCCTGATGCAACGCAACGGGATTCGTCCGGGTTCCAAACCAGCCACTCGACAGGCTCCTCAGGCTGGTGCCCGAGACTCACCAGCAGAAATTCACTCATTAAAAGCTCCATAGTGGCGTTGATACACTACAGATGCACCATTTTGCACATGGATTCGTGTATGCAATACCAGGTTCGCGTCATGATAGTTGACCTCTATCCGGGCCAGAAAAAATTCGGAAGTGACTTTAAGCTGGGTTCTGATGACTGCTTCGATGCCGCTTGTGAGCATGCTTTCAACTTCCAGCAGTTTTCGGAACTCATCTATACGCTGAAAGCCCTCGACAGGTCGATCACTCAACCACTGAATCAATTGCGTAGTTGGCACCTGTCCCTCGAACAAGGCCGACAATAGCGGCGCTTGTTCCGGTTTTACCGTATTCAAGTTGACCAGCGGCTTGACGCCGGGCAGGACGCATAGAAAAGGGCGAAGCCTCTCCAGAAAACCCTGTTCCTCATCGCGGCTCTGGTGTGCCATATGGCGAAATCCATCGATGAAATTGAGCTCCGTTAGATCTGTCAACGGGCCATTCGCCGGCAGATAGGCTGGGTCCAGATTGGTGTAGAACAGGTCTTCAGCCCCCTTGAGTCCAGTTGGAAGAGTATCGTTGTCAAGCCAGTCGCGTAATGGTTCAACGAGTTGCGATATCTGGTACTCGCTGGCGCCCAGTTCTTTCATTAAATGAACAAGCTGACGCAAAGGCAGTGGCTGTTCGGTCTGGGGACCGTCCTGAGGCGTGTTCAGACTGCTCAGCACATTGAGATTGAAGCAGGCAGCCTGGTCCTGAATGCTGACTTTTATGTGGCCGCCATCGATGGGATAGCTGATCCGCGGATTGGCCCAGGCCTGACTCAAGTGAATACGATGGTCGGCCTTTATGGCCGACTCTATAAGTCCCCGCGCCAGTCTTTCACCCCCCAGGGCAAACCAATACGCCTGTTGATATTGTTCGCGGTTACTCGCCTGCTGGATATTGAGTTGTACCAGCGATCCCAAGTGGGTCGCGATAATGGATATCAATGCCACAACCAGCAGCACGACCATCAATGCCATGCCACGGCCATGCTGCCTGGCGCTCATCCCTGAACCATTCATAGGGCGTTTGGCAGCAGCACGATCTGTGCTACTGGTCCATATCGGTCGGTTTTAATGATCAATTCCAACGCCTGGGGTAGCATCGCGCTTGAAACCTGGCCGGCCGATCCGCGTAGGGGCGGCCATTGGTCAATCCAGTTTCGGTTGTAGAAAAAACGCACATCGAAATCCGCCAATGCTTCCATTAGTATGGCGCTGTGCCACTTTGTCCCCGCCGGCGTGTCAATCAAGGGAGAGCTTTCACGAATCAGGCGTCCGTCCCGAAGGCGATACCGCACGCGCTCAATGCTGGCACCCGGAGACCGTCGGGAAAGGATTCGTCGGCCGGTCTTATAGAAATCCAGTATGACCCCTTCCGGATCCTTGCCGGCATTGACATGGGCAACCAACACCTGGTTACGAAAATCACCCTGCTCGTTCCGTCCACCCCGGACGGCAATCTGTTCCAGGTCCCTGCGCATCAGTTGCTGGGTCAGTTGCAAGCGCTGCAGCGACTCGATGCTTTCGCTCACGACCTGCTGGCTTCGTATGCCACTGTTAAGCGTCAGTGCCGCGGCGAGCCCCAACAGTGCCAATAAAGCCATCGCCACCAGAACTTCGAGTAGCGTGAAGCCGCCATTACACCTCACAGTGCAGGTCCCATGAATGCTTGCAACTCAGTCAGTACTTGATCGTTATCATTGGTCATCCGGGCCGTCACACGACGAATGAGGGGGTTGTCGGTTTTTTCCACCTTTTCGGTGAGAGTGAACCTGTGCCCCGCCAGATCGACCTCTTGGGTGCGTTTGCCAAGTGCCGGCCAAGACGGGCGAAGATGTAGATTCGCCAGATGGTTCTGGGCAGCCAATTGAGCGAAATAGCGAATTTCGAGCTGCCCTGCATGACGTCCGTGCTCACCAACGATCTTGAGCAGGGCGCCGGCGGAAAGGGCAAAAATGGATAAGGCCACCAACAACTCCAGAAGAGTGACGCCGCGCTGTTGTGACTTGCTCACGGCTGCTCCGACTTCACCAGTTGCAGATCACCAGCGAAGTTGGCACGGATCACTTGTGGCCATTGCGCGTCCGGATGCCTGAGAGTCAATTCAAACTCACTGACCTGGCCGTCGCTGGCGATAAAGATCTGGGGCTCGGTACGCCTTCTGTCCGTATCGACCGGCTGTCCCGCCATGCGCAGTTGCAGTACGGTCTTATCGTTCAGCGCGTAAGCCGCCAGTCGCGAATCGGCTTCCAGGGGCACCCAACGCGTGTTTTGGTATTGATAAAACCGATAGCTGTCGTCGCCAACCAATAAGCCATAGTCGCGATTGCGGTAGATAGCTTGTTCCACTGCCAGTCCAATCTGCGCCTTCAGGCGGCGAGCATCGCTTTCCAGCCGTTGTTGGGACGAGTCCGGAAGTGCCAGGGACACGGTAACCGCCAGCATGCCCAGGATCGCCATCACCAGCATCACCTCCAGCAGGGTGAAGCCACGGGCATGGCTAGTTGCCGATATCTGCTGCAAGGCCCTCTCCACCCATCTCGCCATCGGCTCCCCATGAATAGACGTCGAATGCTTTCTTTACGCCCGGCTGCAGATACTGGTAAGGATTGCCCCAAGGATCGTTAGGCAACCTTTTGATATAGCCATTACTGCTGTAGCGCTTGGGTATTGGGCCGGTCTCCGGTTTCGTAACCAGTGCCTCAAGCCCCTGCTCGGTAGTGGGGTACTTAAAGTTGTCCAGCTTGTACATGTCCAAAGCCTGCTCCAGCAGTGCGACATCGGCCTTGGCCTTTTCAACCATCGCCTTATCCTGGTTCTGAAGGACATTCGGTGCCACAAGTGCCACCAATAGCCCCAGAATCACGAGAACCACCATGATTTCCAAAAGGGTGAAGCCCTGTTGTTTGTGTCGCCGGATTGTTGAGTTCAAGTTCATATCTCCTTTAAAACGAGGTCAGGTTGTTGAGTTCCAGTATCGGCATGAGGATGGCCAGGACGATACACAGAACAATTGCGCCCATTACCAGGATCAAGGCGGGCTCAAACAATCCAAGCAGCCAGGCGACACGGGTTTCAAACTCCGCCTCCTGGTTTTCGGCCGCCTTGTCCAGCATCTTCTCCAACTCACCGCTACGTTCGCCGTTCGCTATCATGTACACCAGCAGTGGCGGGAAAGGCCCGGACTGTTCGAGAGCACGAGAAAGCGAACAGCCTTCCCGCACGAGGTCTGTGGTGTTAAGCACCGCCTGTTTCAGATGGAGGTTTGTCATCGGCCCGGCCGATACTTTCAAACTGTGCAGCAGGTCAACACCACTGCCCACCAGAATCGCCAGCGTCCGTGCGAACTGCAACGACTGCTGGCCCAATACGAAGGTACTGACCAGCGGCAGGCGCAACTGTGTTTTATGCCAGCGAGTGCGTCGCCTGTTATTGCTCAGCCACCAGCGTGACAGCAGCAGCAGACCAGCTAGTATCGCGAGCATATGCAAGCCATACTGCTGCAAGACATCGCTGATAGATATCAGGTGGCGAGTCAGGAGTGGCAGCGTTTGGTCTGCATGCGTGAACTGTTCCACCACCTTTGGAACAACATAAGTCATCAACAATATGATGACGCCAACCGCCACCAGCGTCAGAAATACCGGATAGATCAGTGCCACCTGCACCTTGCTGCGTATCCTCTGCAGCCTTTCACCATATTCCGCCAAACGCAGGAGCACATCACTCAGATGCCCCGATTCCTCACCGGCAGTAATCATCGCCCGGTATAGTTCGCTAAAGCTGCGCGGATATTCCGACAGTGCCGAAGCAAGGCTATGACCCTCCAGAATCCGTGCCCGCACAGACAGCACGGTCGCTTTCAGTAATGAGTTATTGGTTTGGCGGGTTATGGCATAAAGTGCCTCTTCCAGCGGCAAGCCGGAGTCAATCAAGGTTGCAAGTTGCCGGGTCAGCAGCGCCACATCGCGCGCCGGAAGTGGCCGAACCAGATGAAGCCTGCTCGTCTTGGCTTTGCGTGCCGGGCTGGCAGCCTCTACAGAGGTGGGTAACAAGCCTTGTTCACGAAGCATCGAGCGCGCGTGGCGCGGCGAATCGGCTTCGATCAAACCATTTCTGGACTTGCCGTCGGTTGTCAGTGCACGATAACTAAATGCGGCCATGGCGCTCAATCACTGCGAATGATGCGTAGCACTTCGCTGACACTCGTCACTCCACGAGTAACGAGAAAGCGCGCTTCGTCCATCAAGGAATTCATTGTGCTATTCAAATATTGTTGCATTTCCATCTCGCCGGCCCGCTGGTTGATCAGGGCCGCCAGTCCGGTATCCACCACCGCCAATTCATATATTCCGACCCGTCCGCGATAACCGGTCTGATTGCAATGATCACAGCCTCGGCTCCGATAGCTAGCCGAGCCCACGAGTTCAGGCTTATTGAGCATCTGCGCTTCTTCCTGCGTTATCCGTGCCGGTTCACGGCAGTGCTGACAGAGTCGCCGTACCAGCCGCTGGGCCAGCACGCCTTTCAGACTGGAAGCCACCAGGTAGGAGTCGATGCCGATGTCGCGTAAGCGCGTAATGGCGCCGGCAGCACTGTTGGTATGCAGGGTCGACAATACCAGATGGCCGGTCAGGCTCGCCTGGATCGCCACTTCGGCAGTTTCTGCGTCCCTGATTTCACCGATCATCAGTACGTCCGGATCCTGACGCAACATCGCCCGCAGCCCTTTGGCGAACGTCATGCCCGCACGAGTATTCACCTGCGTCTGCCCCACGCCCTCGATGGCATATTCGACGGGATCTTCCACCGTGAGTATGTTGCGCGAACTGTTGTTGAGCGTGCCAAGGCCGGCATAGAGCGTTGTGGTCTTGCCTGAGCCGGTGGGACCGGTGACCAGTATGACCCCGTTGGGTTGCAACAACAGATGTTCAAAGGTCTGGTGAGTGTTCTCGGGCATGCCGAGGTCACTGAGGCTGAGGCGTGCCGTCTGCTTGTCCAGCAGCCTCATCACCACACGTTCGCCGTAGCTGGATGGCAGGGTTGAAACCCGCACGTCGAGAGCGCGGCCACCGATGCGCAATGCCGTGCGGCCATCCTGCGGTACACGCTTTTCAGCGATATCGAGCTTGGCCATGACCTTGATACGCGAGGTCAGCAGCGTTGCCAGTTTGTAGTTGGGAGTCAGTATTTCGCGCAACACGCCGTCGATGCGAAAGCGGACCGACAGACGCTTTTCGTAGGGTTCGATGTGTATATCGGACGCGCCTTCTTTAAGTGCCTCGGTCAACATCGCATTGATCAGGCGAATGATCGGCGCATCTCCTTCGGCGGCGAGAAGATCTTCGCTTTCCGGCAGTTCATCGATCAGCTCGAACAGATCGTCATCGTCACCGATCTTCTCGATCAACTGCATATCGGCTTGACCGCTCTGCTGGTAGGTCTCTCCCAGACGCTGTTCCAGCTGCTCGGCTGTGACCAGTACGAGCTCAAGTTCTGAATCAAGAAAACGCCTGGCTTCAAGGAGTGATTCAAGTGGCGTCTGCTCGATGTAGTAACACCTCGGCAGCCCTGTTGTACCGGGCTCGACAACCAGTCGATACCTGTCGGCGAAGCTGAACGGTAGCCGCTGAGGAGGGGTTATGGCCTCAGCCTGCGTTTCCTCGTCGGGAATCAGTGAACCGGCCATGTCAGGCTACTTCTTGGGCGGCAAAACGTTGATCGAGGTGGGGCCAAGGCCCGTCCACTCGGGCAAGACTGCCGCTCTCTCTTCCGGAAACAGCTCCACGGCGCTGTCTTCGCCTATCAATTGCCTGTCCCGAATGAAATTATATTTGGCTTTACTTACCGAGGTCAGCATTGCCTGGTTCCGAATGATGGTGGGGCGTATGAATACCATCAAATTGCTACGGACAATCCGACTGTCGTCCGAACGGAACAGGCGACCCACCACCGGCAAGCTGCCCAGCCAGGGCACTTTCGATCCCCTCTCCCCGATTCTGTCGTCGATCAATCCGCCCAGGACGATGGTCGCGCCATTATCAACTAGGACGGCAGTTTTGATTTGACGCTTGTTGAAGCTGACGCCGCTGTCGCCAATAGCCTCGCCCACTGAGGAGACTTCCTGTTCGATCTGTAATTGCACGGCACCGCCATCGTTGATCTGCGGGGTAATGAGCAGCTTGACGCCGACGTCCCTGCGCTCGACCGTCTGAAAGGTGTTGCGGCTGTCGTTGTCGCTACCGAGCGTCGAACCCGTAAGCACGGGTACTTCACTGCCCACCAGTATGGAGGCCTCTTGATTGTCCATGGTTAGCAGGCTGGGGGTGGAGAGAATGTTAGATTTCGTATCCTCCTGCAGCGCCCTCAAGAGCACGGCGAAATTCAGGCCAGAACCACTGAAGCGCCCCACGCCGGCAGTCAGACCTCCGGCTGCTTCCAGGGCTGGCACTGATATTGACTCACTGCCGCCATTCGTGGCGTCCAATACCCCGTCCAATATCCCGTTGAGGCCCTGGCGAGTTTCGGTGGGGAAGTTGGTTCCGGCCAGCGCCCGTCCGCTGCCATTGTTATCCGCGAGCAGCCACTGGACGCCCAGTTCCTTGGCTCGATCTTCCGCCATTTCAACAATGATCGCTTCCACCATTACCTGAGCGCGCCGGATATCGAGTTGTTCGATCAATTGCGTAAGTTCGCGAATGATCCTCGGGCTGCCCGACATGACAATGCTGTTGGTCGCCTCATGGGCCTTGATATGAATGGCGTCCCGATTGGCCTTGGCGGATTCCGAAGAGGTCTTGTCCTCTTCGGTGATAGTGCCGCTGATCTTTTCCAGAACCGTCGCCAGGTCCTCGGCTTTGGCGTATTTGAGGTAGTGGACCCGGGTGTTGTTGTCAGTCTGGACCTCGCTGTCGAGCTCCCTGATGACCTGGCGGAGGTAGTCACGATTCGATTCGTCGGCTCGAATCAATAGACTGTTGGTCCGGGCGTCTGCCTTGATGATGGGCATCAAGCGCGAGCCTTCGCTGCCCTTGGTCTGCTCACGGATCAATGCCGTCAGGGTTTCACTCACTTCCGCTGCAGAAGCATTCTGTAGCCAGATGATCTCGGTATCGTCGGTATCGGTTTTATCCACCCGCTCGATGACCTCCAGTAGCCGCCGAACATTGGCCTCGCGGTCGGTAATCAGTATTACATTGGAGGCGGGATAGGGCGCGATAATACCGCTCTGGTTATCCACCAGCGGACGCAGGATGGGGACCAGAGCGGCTACATCGACGTTTTGCACCTGGACTACACGGGTGACGATTTTTTCGCTGGTGCGCGCCAGGGTATTGTTGCCACCCTGAACTTCGACCCCTTCCAGTTTTGCGCCTTGCTGGGGAATCACCTTCAGGATATCTTTGCCTGCATTTACGACGGAATATCCATTGACTCCGAGTTGCACCAGAAAGATTTCATAGAGCTCCTCTTTCGTCACCGATTTCGGGCTGCTGATGGTGATCTTTCCCTTGACGCGCGGGTCCATGATAATGGTTTTGCCCGTGAGTTTTCCGATGCTGGAGATGAACTCAGAAATATCGGTGTCGCGCATGTTGAGACTGTACTCGTCTGCATCGGCCGGGCATGCCATCAACAACGAAGTGAGCAGTAATGACGCAACAAGCGTCTTGATAAACAGTTTGCCTGGTCTGCCTGCACACGTCGACTGGTGCAGGTCAGAGAGGGGCTTTGCCTTGATTTCACAACCCATCGACTGGGTAACCACTGCATCTGCATATCGAGAAGATACTGAGGCAGGTAAGTCAAAAGTAAATGGGTATTTATAATGCACTGCTATATCCGTCTATTCGGCAAACTATGAAATCTCACGCTAACGGATCCATCCGCAATATCCCTCAAAAAAGCAAGGCTGCGTCCAGGGTTAGGGTGGCATGCTGCCTTTGCGTATCGCCCTGGTGCTGTCTGCCAGCTCATTCAGACCGAGCTGCTGATAAGCGCTAACCATCATCTCCAGCGCGTCGCTGACGGCGGCGCTATCGTGATAGTGCTCGATGATGTATCGACAGCGGTTCACCACCGCCGCAGGCTGATTGCGCTGCCACTGGAGCCTGGCTGCCTGTAGTTCGTTGTCCGCCAGGCGTTCCTTGACCTTGGCCAGCGTTTCCTTTGCGAGTTCGGCGTACTGGCTGTCGGGGTGGCGCTGTCTTAGGTGTTCAAGATCCTCTGCCGCCTGGTGAACCTGCGCTGCCGACGGTGCGGGCCTGATGGCCAGCAATGCGTTGGCACGCAGATAGAGTGCATAGTCCATACGCTCTGTACCGGCATTCTCCTTGATCACCTGAGTCACTATCTGGGCTGCCTCCTTCGGCCGGTCGAGCTGCAGCTGACTGTAGGCCAGGGCCAGCGCCGCCTCGATGCGATGCCCGCTCTGCGGGTCGGAGCGCAGCAGCTCGACCAACCGGGCCGTTGCCGCCTCATGCTGTCGGGACTGGATGAGCTTCATGCTCTCGTCGTAGAGCTCCTGATCTCGTGGCTCCCCTTGGGGCGACGCGGAGCGCAGGTTTTTTCCGAAGGGAGTGCAGCCAGCCGCTATCACTACCAGTAAAGCGACTGAAACAAAGCGGCTGGCTGATCGACAGATAGTCATCCTGGTCTACACCTCTCTTCAAAAGCAGCTCAGAGATTGATTTCGATATCCTGGGTCTGCTCGCCCCGGCGCACGCCGACTCGAATCCGCTCCTCTGCCTGCACCAGCTTCACCAGGTGGGACAGATTCGGCGAGTCGGTGATATCGATGCCGTCCACATGAATGAGCAGATCACCGTTGCGCAGGCCTACCTGGTCGAACAGATCTGCATCACGTCCTGGAGATAGCCAATAACCCTGCAGTCGCCCATGCTCAACATAGGGTTGCAGCTGAATGTAGCGCTCGAAGGCGAGTGGATCGCTCGCCAGTTGGCGATGAGCGTCACCGACTACCGCATGGATATCGGGCTGCCTGAGGTCGATGCGCTGCGGCAATCGGCTTGTCTGGATTGGCGCCGTGGCGACGATGGAAATCTTGGCGTCATTTATGGCGGGCTTTTCTAGCTCGACGTATTGCAGCTGGCCGGAGACCTCGAGCACCACCTGGTCCGCCAGGATTTCGATCAGCACGGCGTTGCCATTGCCTGACAGTCTGTCGCCGACGGCATAGGCTCGCTGCCGGCCGGCTTCCGTGAGGATGGCCACGGAAGTGCTTCCCTGCGAGGCCTTGACGAGGCCCAGAAGCTTGACATCCAGACGGCTTTTCACCTTTGCCGGAAGCGTCTTTTGGGCCGGCCCCTCCTCAAGCGAACCGAACAGTTCTGCCTGCTGGATTGCCTTGAAATCTATCATCGACGTATCACTCGGAGCTGCCTCCTGTGGCTTTACTTGCGTCGCAGAGTCCAATGACTCGGGCCCGAAGATCGCTTTGGCGATCCCCACCGCTTGGATTGAGGCAACCACCAACAGAATCATGCTGATTGCTCTGGGTAGCGTCGTTGTGGCCATCCGCTGTCCAATCAGGTCATTCAACATGCGTAGAAGAAGTCTCAAAACGGAGCAGGTCAAAATATCGGTCGGAGAGGGCGAACCGCTCGGTGACGAGCAGGTTCACTCCTGGACCTGGGCGTGCGGAACCCAGGCGGCCTGGTAGCCCTTTACATCCACGTTCTGGCTGCCCTTCACCTGGACGGTGAGGCGGCCGTCCTTGTCGATCTTGAGCCGCTCCGCGTGGTAGGTAGGTCGCGTTGTCATTCGGCTGATAGAGCGCGAACGCCTGGAAGATGACATGTTCGTCGAGTTTCTCGTTGGGGACGAAGAGGGCGGCAGCAGGGCGTGGGCAGAGCGCCTGACGAGCCGTGAATGTGCCGCAAGCAGCGACACCCATGGGCACTGGAGCGTTGTCGGGGAAGCATAGGATACCTTAATGCGGAGGCAGCGCTGCCTTTGTGGGGTCTGAATTCGCCGCAAAACGCATCTGTCACCGTGATTTTGTTGTTTTTGTCTCTTGTCATTCGGAGGCATTGGTTGGCGCTCCGAAACGAACAGATAGCTAAGAAGAGTCAGGCCCGATGACCGCAGGCGACTGCCTACTTTATCAGGGTAACGCTATCTTATTCATTGAGCTTTGTGCAAGGAAATCTAGACGAGGCAATCGCATGAAGGGGTGGGTGCAGCCATTCACGCCCTCTCCCCCGGCCCCTCTCCCATGAATGAGGAGGGGAGAAAGTCGTGCATGCGATTGCCCGGGAAATCTCGATGAATCGTTTTATTTGAAGCGAATTTTATGGAATAAGCCACTTGTCAAACAAAACTGCAGACACTAAGGTTGCGCTATCTCAATGGCATTGACTTGGGCGCAGGCTTACTCTCCTGCCCGCGTTGGGTAGCCCTGACGGCAATCGACAAAAACAACAAAATGGCAGTAGCAGACTCTGCTTTGCGGTGTTACGGATCGCAAAGAAAGCGCTGTCTCAGAGCTAAGAGGTATTCCTAATGCTTCCAGCTGTCCATGCGCGCACGATCGTGGGCGATGTTCCTCCTTCCCCTAGATGCCCTTTGCCTTTCCCTGGCAGCCACTCTGCACCGGGAAGACAGCGGACATTGCCTGGTGCGGTTATCTGCAGCTATGAGTCAAATTCCTCCGCCACTGACTTCCGACCCTGGGGCCATTGGCCCTGAGGTCGTACACCTCAAGGAAAAAGCGCGATACGCAAGGAAACGCGCCTCTTGCTTACCAATAAGTCCAACAATAGGAAGCTCATATGTTTCGTCGCAAATATCTTGGCACCACTGCTATGACCGCTGTAGCGCTGTCCTTGGCGTCGCTCTACGGGGGCGCTTATGCTGACAATCCCCAGGCAGCCCAGACCGGCGAGGACGGGGTAGATAATTCGGTGATCTTCCCAGCCTACCCACTCGAGCCGAACGGTCGCGATGAAACGGTCACCGTGTCGGTAACCAATCAGGACGCGGCACAGCGCACCTATACGATCAGCACGACGATGGACCTTCGTGACGATGCCGAGAAGCAGCGGGTTTTCACCGAAGATGCCGCGCACCCCTTGCTGCGGAGCGGCAATCTGATGTTCGACGGCCTGTTCGCCATGGCCATGGACGACTTGCAGATGCTGAGTGTCAGCGAGATCCGTGACGGCAGCTACAACGCTGGCGAGCCCATTGACTGCAACTGTTTCCAGACGGGAGAAAAATGGACCTACGTCTGGACCCGTGACTTGTCCTATGCAGCCCGGCTCGGCTTGGCCGAGCTTTATCCTGCGCAAGTTATCAATTCTCTGCGCTTCAAGACCAGCGACTTCCGTGAAGGGGCTCAGTCGCCTGCGAGCCTTCCCGAGGGCACCCTTCAGATTGTTCAGGATACCGGCTCCGGCGGCAGTTGGCCGGTGAGCACGGACCGTGTGACCTGGGCTCTGGCGGCCGAAAGCGTTCTCAACAGCCTGTCCGGTGAGGCTTACGACGAGTTCTCGGATTATGCCTACGCCGCCTTGCGCGGCACCGTTGAAGCTGATCGCCAGGCGGCATTCGATCAGGCGCTCGGCCTGTATAACGGTGAGCAATCCTATCTTGACTGGCGCACGCAGACCTACGCGACTTGGATCGTCGATAACCTGAGTCACATGTCCGAGTCCAAGGCTCTGTCGACCAACGTCGTTCATTACCAGGCGCTGCGACTGACCGCGCGACTGGCCCGTGAACATGGTGATGCGATGCTGGCGCAGCGCTATGATGATTGGGCCGATGCGCTGAAGGACAAAATCAATAAACATTTCTGGCTGGAAGAGGCTGGTTTATACGCGAGTCTGACGAGCGCGGCCGAGGATCAGGCGCCCGTCGAAAAATTCGACATGCTCGGCTCGGCTCTGGCCATCCTGAGCGGGATCGCTCCGTCACGCCGTGCATCGGAGGTTCTGGCCAACTATCCGCATGGCGAGCTGGGCGTTCCGGTGTATTACCCGCAGCAGCCGGATATACAGGTCTATCACAACCGTGCGCTATGGCCCTTTGTCACTGCATATGAGCTGCAAGCGGCTGCCAAGGTCCGTAATTCGGCAGTCGCAGACAACGCGATCCAATCCCTCGTGCGGGGAGCGGCATTGAATCTCTCCAACATGGAAAACCTGGAGTGGCTGACCGGAAAGCCTTTTTATGATGATGGCCCGGTGATCAACTCCCAGCGTCAGCTGTGGTCCGTCGCGGGCTATCTGAATATGGTCATGGGGACGATATTTGGGTATCAAATCGACAAGTCTGGAATTACGGTCGAACCATTCCTTACGGCCAAAGCACGGCAGTTGTTCGGTGATTCGCCCCAGGCACGGCTTTCCGGACTCCACTACAAGGGCCGCTCCCTCGACGTGGTGCTGAATTTGCCGGAGGCGATGTCCGGGACAGGCTACTACATGGTTGAGACGGTACGCTTGAACGGAGCGCCGGTTACCGGCGTCATCGAAGAAAGTCAGCTGAACGATGCTGCGAACGTCATCGAAGTCGACTTCGGTGACTTGCATGCCGGTGATACGCGCATCACCATGGCGCCAGAGGTCGATCCAGGCGATCACCGGGATCCGCGTGTCTTTGCGCCTGTCGAGCCGCAGGTCACCTCCATTGTGCAAAAAGATGGCAAGTACACTGTCCACTTTACGGATAATGGAAACACCGGGATTTCGAGCGACTCGGTGTACTATCGTATCTTCCGGGATGGCAAGCTCGTTGACGATCGATTGACGCAGACGAGCTGGAAGGACCGCGAGAAGATTCCCGCCGGATCCCGCGTCTGCTATGCAGTGCAGGCAGTCTTCAGCAGCAGTGGCCATCGCTCGCATCACTCGGCGCCGTTCTGCTCCGAGGAGGCAGCGGTCCAGGTCATTCCCGTGACCGATGCGCGCGTGCTTAGTAATGTTGCGGTAACGCCGCCCTCTGACGGTATCGCCGAGCCGACGTTGCGCGACTGGGGTGCTCCCACCGATACGCTGGAAATCCAGGGCATCTCTATCACGGAGCCTGGTCGCTACGCCATCGAGCTGGTTTATAACAACCATCAATATGCCATTAATACCGGGGTCACCAACGCGGTGAAACAGATCGACGTGCTGAGAGGCCGCAACAAGGTGGTAGCTACCGGTATCGTGCAAATGCCGCATGTCGATCCGCGTAATGGTGAGCAACCGCTGAGGACGTCTACGGAGATGGCGGTCGATCTGAAACCCGGAACCTATCGTCTCGTGTTCAGCGATTATTTCAATATGAGTTATCTGAAGTCGAATGCCATCTATTCCGGTAGCGGCGGAATAGGCGGTCCTGTCAATCGGGCCAGCATTGCCAAGGTGCGGATTGTGAAACTCGGGCGTTCGGACGTCCGCTAAGCATGCCTGATCGGTGGCTCCGAAGATAACTTCGTCAGAGTTGGAGTCGATGGTTGTCGACCCGATGCAGTGCATCGGGTCTTCCCGAGATTTACGGTTCCGAAGAGTCATGTGCATCCTTATTAACGCGGCAATCAAATTCACGATATAAAGGGACATGAAAAAGATCGATGCCCGAAAGCTCTCTCGAGAAACTCAGGACCAGATGCGACGCCTGGCC
>NZ_BAAGYK010000028.1:0-16368 GCF_054779355.1 Azotobacter armeniacus | reverse complement strand
ACTGATTAGCTCATCCAAACCCGGCAATGCCCCCGTCGAAATTGCTGAAGGCCAGTAACCACGCGGCTTTCACTGATTGGCAGGGCCGTTTTCACTGATTGGCGCCATGACAGCTGAAAACGCTGATTTCCCTATATGTAAGTGAGCCACCAGACTTACATAATTAGTTTATGTGTAGTCCGCTACTTTGGCCGATTTTGTGTCGCGAAGCGGGTCGGAGACCACTGTGTCGCGCAGCGGAAATTTGCTCGGCGTCGGGGCACTCGGAATGGTCATCCCCAGGGGCGGAGCGATGGTCTGGCAGCGGGATTTTTGCCTGGCGGAAGGGGCCTGATTCGAGAGGAGAAAATCCGCTGGGCGATCAGGTTGAGCTGCGGGGGAAGTCCATCGGATCGAACGGGGAAGGTGAAAGAGAGGCCGAGCGGGTCAGTGGGCGCCGATCGTTTGTCGGGCATCAGGGGCAGCCGAGGGATACCCTGGCAGGCTGCTCGGAGGTGAGCCAGGGCGGTGGGTGGTCGGCGAGAGGCTGGTGGTAGCTCGAGCGGGTGATCGAGTGGGTGGCCCCCCAGCGAAGCGAATGGCTCAGGTGCAGGGGCACCGATCAGCAGGTGGTACCCAGGTGAGCATGATGGGCAATGGGGGGTGAGGGACGCCCAGGTAGGCTGTTCGGAGGCGGGCCAGGGAGGTTGATCTTGCTGGCGCCTCATGGGGCCTTTGCAGGCTGGTTAGCTCTGCTATCGTGCGTGGCGGTGCTTGGCATGTTGCCAGGTGAAGCAGGGACAGCACGGCCCATGTACAGCGGGCTGGCCGGCCCAACTCCAGACTTATCGAAGGAGAGCTCCAATATGGAATTCCGAGAAGTGGCACCCGGCAGACTCTGGCCCCCGATAATTCCCGAGGGAACTGCATACGGTTGTTCGCAAATCGCACCAGGTAAACTCATGGAGTTGTTCAAGATAAAACCGGAGGGAATTTTTTGTGCTGGGGCTAATTACGCCTGGAGCGATTTGGGTTCCATATCCACTATCAATGACACGATCTGGATTCACAGCGAAAAATATTCGTCTGGGGGTTTGCGCTTCAAGGAGCATCCCTTTTACCTGATCGATCCTTTTGGCGAGCGCTTCGATTATATCCATGGCTACCGGGCGGCCTGGTGTTTGGTGAACCGGGTAATATATGAGCAGCAGCTTGCTGAGAGTGGCAAGGATGTTTTGGTGTGAAAGTGTGTCGCGAAGTAGAGAGTTGCACAAGTAAATATCGAGCAGTTCTTCATAATAAGCAAGATACGGCCAGAAGCAGTCGCCCGAAGAGAAATACGCGCTTGTTTTGAATAGGGATATAAATTAATGGATAGCACTGCCTTGACTAAAAGCTCATATTGGACGTGTATTGCCTGCTCCACAGTTCTCATGATGAGCACAAACGTAGCGTCTGGCGTATACCCTCTCTATAAGTCTCTTCATGTTCTAACCTCTTTTCAAATTACTGAGGTTTTTGCAGCGTATATTGGCGGTTTGATTCCAACCTTGCTTGTTTCCTCATGGTTATCGGCAAAGTATGGGTTGCGCACTATTGTCATTTTCGCTTTGATCTTTGCAATATTGGGAACCGCAATCATAGGATTTGGCGGGACCTTTGTTTATTTTTTGCTTGGTAGAATTTTACAAGGAGTGGCGGTTGGCATATCGACCGGTAATTTGGCAGCCGCTATCGTTCGACTTGAACCCAGCGGTAATCATCATCGTGCTGCGCTTGCGACCGGTCTTGCAATGACACTTGGTGGAGGAACAGCACCAGTCATCGGTGCGGCCATAGCTCAATACATTACTGAACCTACTCTGACCCCCTATTTGTTGATCATCATATTCTTGGCTCTGTTATTACTACCAAGCTTTACTCTACTCAAGTTCAAGCAGCATGCATCAACAATCACTTGGCCTCGAGTTCCAGAACCAGTCCGAGAAGCATTCGTGACATCTGCGATCGCTGCGTTCCTTGCGTGGTCAGTTACAGCAATGTTTCTGTCTGTTGTTCCTGTTGTTATTGCTAGTCACCTGCAGAATAGTAGCCTTGTGGCCCCTGCTACTGCTGCCGGAGTTATTCTCATCGTTTCGGGAATCACACAAGTATTTGCAATGCGGGCTCACCCACAAACTGCATTGCAGAGTGGATACTGCATTCTTGCTGTCGCGGCTGTACTGCTTATTCTTGGCGAGGTATCTGAGGAGCTTGCCGTCATCTTACTTAGTTCGGTAGTCGGCGGTATTGGCCACGGGCTGACATTTCTTGGTGCGACTCGCATTCTAAATGCAGCAATTAGTAGTCTTGAAGCACGTACTGAAGTTCTTGCCGCATACAACGTGGCTATCTATCTTGGTGTTGGAGTGCCAGCTCTTTGTGTCGGTGCATTGTCAACTGCCATATCAGCTTCCTTAGCAGTTTGTGCTTTCGGATGCTTCGTCATAGTTTTAGCCCTGTTCGGCTTAATCAAGTTTCGTACTAATGCTGTCCAGCAGAGCGTGCAATGAGCAGCTAAATTATGATCAGCGTTATCAACGTAGAGGTGAGAGCTTCTGATAGCTAACCTTTACAGGTTGCAGAAAATCGGGAGTTTTGGTGTATGCGTAGGATGAGTATTAATTTTCCATCCATCAGCTCGATGATGTTTTATCCCCAGCCGTGGTGAATAAGGCTGTGGAAAACACGGCCGGCCTCTCGCGTGATGCGCGCCAGCATGGGGTGGTCAAAAACTGACCAGAGCGCAGGGGGATCGCAAATTTGCGAGGGAGGGCCGGCGAGTTCTGCCTCGAGCGGTGTGCCTTCTGCCCCCCTAAGCGCTCAAGCCTGTAGCCAGCTCGCCGGGCAGTAGTGAAGGCGCTACAGGCCATCTCCTTCCCCTATGGCCAAGCGCAACTGGTGGGCTTCCTGGCGGCTTGTTGAATTGGTCCCTCGTTGTCGGTTCACCTCGTTGCGCTTGCGTGCACCACTGGAGGCCGGGATGGCGCTCGAACCAGGTGGTGCACGAGCAGCCTCTTTTCCGGCCACAAAAGCGCCGGAAAGCGACGCACAGCCCGCCAGAAACCCGGTAGCGTCAAAGTCTCCAAAACGGCACAGGAACCCTACGCATGCCCGCACCTATTCTCGCTTCGTCCATCGCAGTACTGCCCTTGCCGCTGTCGGTGAGTGACCATGCGGTTATGATTCCGGCCAGCAACTACGTATTGGGCGATAAGATTTTTTCTCTGGAATCGGCCTCCCGTTGCGAGGAGTTGATCGCCCCGCATTTCAAAAGCAAGCCCTATATGGCCGTCGTTCTCGCCAATGTGGATGATGTGATCCGTCTCGGCCAGAACGGAACCATCTTCCTGGCGGACTCCAAGTCCGCGCTCATGCGAGCGGCTTTGCGCTTCGACTTGCTGGGGGCTGAAGTGGTATGGGTGGAGCCCGAAAGTGAAGGGCAACGAGGATTACTCAAGGAGTGTGAATATCCAGAATTGGCCGATTATCGCGAATTGTTGAAATACCATGAACATTGGAGAGATGCCGACGAGGCATACTATCAATGCCATCTGAAGGCTGTCGGCGGCGGGCAATGGCAACTCCGAGGCATGCCAGCCATTAAAGGACGGGCTTGGAAATCTCCTTCTGCACCAGCCATCAGGAACTTCAATCTCAGCCAACGAGAAGTCGAGGATATCTTTTTGGCTCACATCTACGATTGGCTTCAAAGCGGCAATGAGGACGGTGAAAATGGTATAGGCCTAACTATTGATGACCCGGTCACCGGATATACCTTTCTCACGGAAATGTGGCGCTGTCTGGTAGAAGGGATGGGGCGACTTTTCCAATCGCATTATCGCGCCCGGTCTTGAGTGTCCGACAGCACTTCTGTATTCAACACTTCCAAGGAAAACCAGTGAAAAAGATTGTCCTGTTTTTCGCTTCAGTTATTGCTATGACTGGCCAGCATGTTCTGGCCGACACCCCGGAGTCGTTCGAGAAAGCAAAGATCTCCCTGCGCGAGAAGGTCTACTTCGACCGGCAAACTTCCGATGTCGGGGACCTGTATTGCGGTTGCCGGTGGACATGGATGGGGCGCTCCGGCGGCCGGCTCGACCTGAAGTCTTGTGGCTACGAAGTCCGGACCGACAGCAACCGAGCCCAACGCATCGAGTGGGAGCACATCGTTCCGGCCTGGGTGCTGGGCCACCAGCGGCAGTGTTGGCAAAAGGGCGGCCGGGAGAACTGCAAGACGAGCGATCCGGTGTTTCGCGTGATGGAGGCGGACATGCACAACCTGTCGCCCACGATTGGAGAAGTGAACGCAGACCGCAGCAACTACCGCTATGGCATGCTGCCCTCGACGCCGGCGCAGTATGGAGCCTGCCCAACCAGGACGGACTTCAAGCAGCGGGTGACCGAGCCCCGGGACGCGGTGAAGGGCCTGGTTGCCCGGGTGCAGTTCTACATGCACGACCGCTACGGGCTGTCGATGTCGCGCCAGCAGCAGCAACTGTTCATGGCCTGGAACCGGATGTACCCGGCCAGCGCCTGGGAGCGCGAGCGGGATCAGCGGATTGCGAAGGTCACGGGGTACCACAACCCGTTCGTGACGGGCGAGCGCACCTGGACGCTGGGGCACAAGCCAAGCCGGGAAGGTCTGGCCGGGCAGGGGCCGGCTACGCCAGCCCGCCGGCCGGTAGCGCAGCCGATGCAGGTTGCCGAGCAGGGCAACGGCGCCCCGGTGATCGGCAACAGCGCCAGCAAGGTCTACCACCTGCCGGTCGGCTGCCCGAGCTACGAGCAAGTGCAGGAAAAAAATCGTGTCTCGTTTGGCTCGGCGGCAGATGCCGAGGCCGCCGGGTTCCGCCGGGCCGGGAACTGTCGATAGGAGTTATGCCGCCGCTGGCGCTTTCTTCTGGAAGGCCAGCGGCGTGTCCGGTTTCCTGCCGTCGCGGCGGTCGACGAACTCCTGCATGATCACCAACACGGTCGAGTTGACGGCCAGCACCTGCATGGCCCGGGTGCAGGCCACGTAGAGCAGGTTCAACTCGTCCACCCAGGCCTCCGGGTCGTTGTCCGACTTGAAGGGCTCGAAGGAGAAGTCCTCGGCCAACTGTACTGCCTCCCACTCCAGCCCTTTGGCCCGGTGCGCCGTGCTCAGGGTGACGCTGGCCTCCAGCTCGTCGGTGACCGCGTTGCGGCGCAGCTTGGCGAATAGCTCCGGCAGATTCTTGCTGTACTGCTCGACGATCTTGACCGAGCGGGTCAACTCGGAGTCCTGGCTTTCGAAAGCGACCTCTTTGTAGAGGTCGTAGCTGGGATAATCCTGGAGGAGTTTTTTTCCCTTGATCCGGTCGGGCTTGTCCTTCGACAGGGCGTGCAGGTCTTCGAGATCCTGCAGGTTGTAGCCCTCGATACCGCCCACCCAGAAAATCTTCGCCCCGGTTTCGACCCAGGCCAGTGCCTCCTCGATGACGCCGACCACGGTGCGGCAGAGGATCGCCCGGTGTTCCAGGTCGGTGGGCAGGGTCTTGGCAATGCGCGTCTGCTGCCCAAGGCCTGCCAACTGCCGGCGCTCGCCCTTGAAGTGCAGCACCATGTTCGCGACATGGGCCGCTGCCGGCCCGAAGCGGAAGGACTGGGTGAGATAGTGCACCTCGGCGTCGGCCAGCCAGGGGGCATCAAGGGCGTCGACGGCTCCGCGGAAGCGGTACAGCATCTGGTGGCCATCGCCGCAGACGACGACGCCCATGCCGTAGGCGGCCTGCTGTGCCAGGAGGCCGGCGATCACCGGGTTAATGTCCTGGGCCTCGTCGCCCAGCACGATGTCGAAGCGGGTGGTTAGGCCGGCCCAGGGCCGGCGGGTAGCCTCGACATGCCAGTCTCCCAACCGCTCAGCTACCGATTAATCCCTCCATGCCTTAACATCACGTCACGTTACATATACTGGCCAGGTGCCTTATGTCGATAAAAACAAGCAATCGCATTGTGATCGAGGTTGACCCTGCTCAAAAGCAGCAGATCTATGCCGCTCTCAAGGCGCGTGGGCTGACTATGCGCGAGTGGTTTCTGCAGCAGGTAAGCCGTGAGCTTTCCATTCCGCAGCCCACCAACTTCTCCAGTCAGTCGAGCAACGATTAAGAAAACTCAGGGAGTCGAGCAGATGCTCAAGGCAGTCAAGCAAGCATGCACCTTCAACCCCATCATCCATGATTATCGGATGAGTGAAGGAATTGAGAACCTTTCAGCCCTAATCTCCGATGAGGGAGATGGTCACGAGTTCTTTGCACGAAACTACATCACATCAGGGATGGAGCAGCTGTTCCGTGAGGGGATGCTGCGGCTGGATGGCAAGTCTGACCAGGCGGTCTTCGAGCTGACCCAGGCAATGGGTGGCGGTAAGACCCACATGATGATCGCCCTAGGCCTGCTGGCTAAGCACCCGCATCTGCGTAGCGAGGTGCTGCCTGCCGATCTCTCCAAGCGGATCGAGGTTGGCGAGGTTCGAGTAGCGGCGTTCACTGGCCGTAACAATCCAGAGAATTACATCTGGGGCGAAATTGCTACCCAGCTGGGCGAGGAGGAAGCCATCAAGCCGTACTGGGTCAATGGCCCGCGTGCGGTCGACCAAGCTGGCTGGAAGAAGATCATCGGCGACAAGCCGACTCTGATCATGCTCGATGAGCTGCCGCCCTACCTTGAAAACGCCAGCACCACAGTCATCGGCGGCGGCACACTGGCCACAGTGACCACCTACACGCTCAGCTGCCTGATGAGCGCTGCCCTAGAGCTGCCCCGCTGCTGCATCGTGATCGCCAACCTGTCCGGCAGCTATGTGGCTCAAACCAAGGCGATTGCTGAGGCGATCTCCAACCTCCAGCAGGAAGCCCGCCGTCAGGCCAGCACCATCACCCCTGTTCAGCTCGCTGGCAACGAGATCTACGAGATCCTGAAGAAACGCCTGATCCTGGAAATGCCCGATGAATCGGTCATCAACGATGTCGCCGAGGAGTATGCCCAGCGCATCAAGGCCGCTGCTGATGGTGGATACATTGTGGCAACCAGCCTGGAGCAGGTCGCCCAACAGATCAGGGAAACCTATCCGTTCCACCCTTCGTTCAAGCATCTGGTCGCCTTGTTCAAAGAGAACGAGGGATTCCGACAGACACGAGGTCTGATGCAGTTCGCTGCGCGGTTGCTCAAGAGCGTCGTTGACCGCGAAACCGATGATGTCTTCCTGGTTGGGGCTCAGCACCTGCGCCTGAATGACGATGCCGTGCGTGAGGAGGTTGGTCGTATCGCCAACTCGCTGCGCCCAGCAATGGCTCATGACATCGCAGATGATGGCCAATCCATCGCCGAGGAGATCGATGCAAATCTAGGCAGCGATGCCGCTCTGCAGGTCGGCGCACTGCTGCTGGCTTCCTCGCTTTCTCGGGCTGTCGGTGGTCGGATTGGTCTTACCGAAGCCGAGATCATCGAGTTCCTGGCTGCTCCCAACCGCAAACCAGACGAGTTCAAGACCGCTCTGGAGAAGCTGCGCGAGCAGGCGTGGTATCTGCACCGCGAGGAGGAGCGTTTCTTCATCAAGGAAACGGAAAACCTCTCCCGTCAGATCGAGCGCAACGCACGCGACATTCCTCAGCCGAAGATCGATCAGGCCCTGATCAACAAGCTGACAGCGGTGCTCCAGCCGGTTACCAAACAAGCCTATCAGGATGTTCAGGTACTGCCGCGATTGGATGAGCTGAAGCTGAGCGGCCCGCGCGTCCTGATCGTGGTGCGACCAGATGGCAAACTGCCGCCGAGCGAGTTGGTCAACTTCTTCGAGTACCAGCAGGAGAAGAACAATTTCATGGTGCTGTCCGGTCAGGACAGCTACCTGGCCGATACGGTCGAGGATCGCCTCCGCGAGCTGTATGCCATCGAAGCCATCTGCAAACGCCTCAAGGATGGCGACAGCCTTTTCGAGGAGGCACGTGATCGTCTGGAAGATGCTCAGCAGCGCTTCAACAAAGCACTTTCCGGCGCCTACAACCGGATTTATTTCCCAGCCATCGATGAGATGACCGGCGATGCCCAGCTGATGCAGGCCACCATCGACAACGGCCTGAACATGGGCCAAGGCAGCAACTCTGCCGAACACCAGACTGAGCAGCTTCTTGCCAGCCCCCGTGCCAACTACAAGCTGATCCTCAACCTGTCGGAAGAGCTGGGCACCTACTGGGCGATGGCCGAGGAAGATCTCTGGCCGGCGAATGACCGTAGAACGCCATGGAAGGACGTGCTGATGCGCGCCAAGAGCAATCCGGCTTGGGCTTGGATGCCGGGTGGTAGCGGCATGGAGACCCTCAAGACAGAGGCCCTGAAGCAAGGCCGCTGGCGACAAGGGACTGATGGGTACATCGAGAAAGGACCGTTCCCGGCAGAAAAGACCGCTGTGAACGTGACCATGCATGCGACGAACGACGCGACAGGGGAAACCACTCTCGCCCTGATTCCTCGTAATGCCGGCCAAAGCCCGGTGGTTCATTACGCTCTGACCGCCAAGGTCAGTCCCAGTGATCCGAAAGTCGAAGATCTGGATAACTTCACCACCGACGCAGCCACCCTGTACTTCCTGGCCGTGGACAGCGAAGGCAAGCACGAAACCGGCGAGTCACAGCGCTGGGTGGCCGAGCTCCGCGTTCGTCATCAGGTGCAGGCTATCGCCGACAAGCGCATGGTCACCCTGTCCTGTATACCAGCGGCCGACATGCGTTACACCCTGGATGGCTCCAACCCGAAGGATGGGGAGCTGTACGGCGGCCCCTTCGAGGTTGGCTCGCAAGCAGCACGCCTGATGGTCTATGCCTGCTCGGGGGAGGCTACTCGGACCGCCGATTTCCAGATCCCGGCTGCTAACGACAAACAGGTTCAGATCGACGACGCCAAGCCGGCGAAGCTGGCCGAGAACAAGAAGGTGTCGCTCGACAGCACCGAAAAAGTGTTTGGCGTACTCAACACCTTCAAAAGCTCGCAGGCCACCTTCAAGGGGGTTCGTATCCAGATTGGTGAAGGTGAGAACACCGTGAGCATCAATTTTGTCGAGCGTGAGGTCACGGCTTCCGTGATCGAAGCAGCCATCAACGGACTGCGTAAGGCGCTGGGTAACGAGCAAGAAGCCGTTACCGTACAGATTCGCAGCGGAGCAGCCTTTGAGAATGGCTTTGCTGCTAAGGAGTTCGCCAAGCTCAGCGGCGTAGAGCTGCGTCCTGGCGATGTGATTCAGGAAGAATGACCCATGGCCCACGCACTACGTATAGAGGAGTCAGGCATGGCTCGTTCCCCCAGCAAGACTGCAAGTGGGGCCAAGAAAACCAGGGCGCCAGAGCGCCCAACCATCGGCTTTGGCGTACCTGCCATCACTGATCCACACCACTTCCTGGTGGAGGTACCAAAGAGTTCGACGGGCGCAGTTCGCATCATCGAAAGCCTCGGACTGCAGGCTCAGGGGCTAGAAACCAGCATCATCGAACGTGTGGTGCTAGAGCGCTCGCGCTGGACGGCGATCCGCAGCGAGGTGCAGCGTGCCTTCAATCTGCGCCTCAAGGAACACAATCTGCGCGTCAGTGCCTGGAAGGTGGGTGATAACCCTGTAGATCGCCTGCTCGGTAAAGAGCTGTGTGTGCTGGCCTGGGCCGTCGAGGGCATGGCTCCCGAGAACATTCCGATTGCCGTACGCAACTGGCTGGCTTTGCGCCCTGAAGAGCGCTGGTGGCTGTTCGGTATGACGGCCATGAGCACCGGCGGCGTGCATGACAGCAGCAAGGGTTGGCGTCTGGCCCTTCGCCATGCGCTGGGCGACGTTGCCCACAGTGAACTGTTCAAGCCACAGGCTGTGAAAGCACGCAAACAAGATACCGAGCGTCCGACGCTGGGCCTGTTCGATTAAGGAAGACCGAAATGACTTCAATGAATACCGTGCAGCTGGTGCCATTTGCTCTGAAAGATGCCCCGGCGCTGATCGAGACTGTGTTTCCGGCGCAGAAGGTGTCGTTTGAGGCACAGCAAGAGCGGACTTCGGTACAAAGCCAGACACTGACAGGCTTGGGCTCTTACTGGAAAGGTCGCAAACCACTGATCCTGGTGCGCGCCATTGTACTGGCCAGCCTGTTGCCACCTACTGACGATGCGCAGGCCGATCTCGCCCTTTTCGAAAAGCTCATGGCCTTCGACGATGAAGGCTTGGCACGCCGCGCTCTGGTTGGCAACACCGTGTCTACTGCAGAGATTGCCACCCGCATCCAACTTGATGAGCCATGGCGCTATTTCAAGGCAACGATCAAGCGAAGTGATGTCACTGGTGGTGATGTTCGCTGGATGCGTTTCCCGCTGGATGCGAATGCCGAGGGCATCACTCTGCGTTGGCAGCGCAGCCTCAGCGATGACAGCAAGCTGGTTATCTATCGCAAGCTGCTGGCTACTTGCACTAGCTATGAGCAAAAAGCCAGTCTGGGCAAGCGCCCAGAGGAGTTGGATCAAGCATGGCTCTACGCGCCGGTGTGGCCAGCGGTCAATCGACACTATGCCCACTTGGGCATAAACGTGAAGTCCTTACCCGAGCTGGTGGAGCAGCTGGGCATCCTCCGCTACGGCCATCGGCCACGCGTCGGCGACACCTTCTCTGGTGGAGGCTCGATACCGTTCGAGGCGGCACGCATCGGATGCGACGCCTACGCCTCCGATCTTAACCCCGTCGCCTGCATGCTGACTTGGGGGGGCGCAGAAATCATCGGAGCTCCCAGCACTCGGCGTGAAGAGATTTCGCAGGCCCAGTCTGCTTTGGCGAAGGCTGTTGATCAGCGTATCACCGAGATTGGCATCGAACACGATGCCGATGGGAATCGGGCCAAGGCTTACCTCTGGTGCCTTGAGGCGCGTTGCCCAGAGACCGGGTGGATGGTGCCGCTGTCCCCAACCTGGATAGTTTCCAAGACGCGCAATGCCATCGCCCTTTTGAAGCCTGATTCAAAGAAAAAGCGGTTCGACATCGAAATTATCTCAGGTGCATCTAAGGTAGAGATGAAGGCCGCAGAGAATGGCACAGTGCAAGACGGCAATATGGTGTATGCCCTGGACGGCAAGACCTATCGCACGCCCATCAAGACACTACGCGGTGACTTTCGGAACGCCGACGGCACGGCGGGCAATAAGTTGCGCCGCTGGGAAAAGCATGAGTTCAAGCCGCTCCCGGACGACATCTTTCAGGAGCGCTTGTACGCGATTCAGTGGATCAGCAAGAAAACGCTGGATGCGGGCCGCCAGGACACCTGGTTTGCCGCCCCCACCGCCGCCGATCTGGCGCGAGAGCAGTACGTGGAGCAGTTTGTCGCTGATAACTTAAACAGCTGGCAGACCCTAGGCTTAGTGCCTGACATGGCGATTGAGCCGGGATACAACACAAACCAGCCTATTCGTGAGAGGGGTTGGACCCACTGGCATCATATGTTCAGCCCCCGGCAGATTTTCGTAGCAGCCTTGGTGCATGAGCAAATTCTGCGGATGCCTGCTGATGTTCAACCAGCACTGTGCCTTTCGCTGGCCAAGATGCTGGATTGGTCGAGCAAGTTGTGCCGTTATGGCACCGGGGCGGCTCGCGAGTCGATTACGCAGACTTTTTACAACCAGGCATACAACACTAACTTCTTCTACGGCGTTCGCTCGTTCGTAACCGGGAAGAACTATCTGTTTCTCACTGATGCCTTGAGTAGCATCGCAGGGAATCTGACCGTAAAGAACAAGGAAGCAGCCGCGCTTCAGCAGGACGCCGAATTCTGGATAACCGACCCGCCCTATGCTGATGCGGTGAACTATCACGAAATCGCTGAGTTCTTTATCGCCTGGCTGCGAAAGAGCCCACCTAAACCTTTCGATGATTGGGTGTGGGATTCTCGCCGGGCGTTGACCATCAGAGGTTCTGATGAAGACTTTCGGCGCGGCATGGTTGCCGCCTACAAGGCGATGGGCGCGCACATGCCCGAAAACGGTATGCAGTGCGTGATGTTCACCCACCAGAGCACCGAGGTCTGGTCGGACATGGTGGGCATCTTCTGGGCAGCTGGCCTTCAGGTCGTGGCGGCCTGGTACATTGCCACCGAGACATCCTCCGAGCTGAAAAAAGGAGGCTACGTGCAAGGCACCGTCACCCTGATGCTGCGCAAGCGTCCGGCCGGTGAAAAGGTAGGCTTCAAGCAACGCATTCTGCCAGCTGTACGAAAGGAGGTGGATGCGCAGATCAACCAGATGATGCACATCAACGATGAGACCAAGGCGCGCATGGGCGAGCCAGTGTTCAATGATGCTGATCTGCAAATGGCCGGCTATGCTGCTGCTCTGAAAGTCCTGACCGCCTACACCAAGATCGGCGAGATCGATGTCACCACCTTCGCCTTGCGACCCCGCGTCAGAGGTGAGGTCACTGTGGTGGACGAGATTGTCCAGCAAGCCTCTGAAGCAGCCAACAGTTTGTTGGTCCCTGAAGGGGTAGCTCTGGATACTTGGCAAGCCATCGGCGGCATCCAGCGCTTCTATCTGCGCATGCTGGACATGGAGTCGGTCGGCGCCTCGAAGCTGGATAACTATCAGAACTTCGCCAAGGCCTTCCGTGTGGAGGACTACACCAGGGTTATGGCCAGCATGACCGCCAATGGTGCGCGACTGAAGCAGGCCGACGAGTTCACCTCCCGTGAGCTGACCGAAAGTACCGAAATTGGCCCGACCTGGCTGGGGCTCCTGATCATCGCCATCCAGCAGCTGCTGGCTGAAGTCGAACCGCAGTCCGTGGTGAAGACGCTGATGGAAGATCTGCCTGACTACTTCGAGATCCGTCCAAAGCTGGTCGGCCTGGCTCGCTTCCTGGAGAGTAAATCCAGCAGTGCAGCGGTACGGTCGGCAGCGGAAGTGCTGGCTTCGCGCATGCACACCCAGCGTCTGGACTCCTGAGAGGTCGGGTTATGACGATCACCCGCATGTCCTCGCGCACCCATGCGCTGGATCAGAGTTTCTTGGCCGAACACCTCAAGGGGGCCACGCGCTATCGACGCATCGCCGGCTACTTCACCAGTTCGCTGTTTGAGGTCGCCGGAGAGCTGATCGAGCAGATCCCCGAGGTGCAGATTGTCTGCAACGCCGACATTCAGGCCGAGGACTTGCGGGTGGCTCAGGTGTGTGAAGCCAAGCTACTGGGCAAGCTGAACGAGCGCTCGGTTGAGGCCGAGTCGTTGCTGAATCGTGAACGCTACCAGCGGTTGGCTGCATTTCTGGAGAAGCGTGGCCAAGTTATCCGGGTCGCGCCGGACAGCGCTTGTGGCTTCGTGCATGGCAAGGCTGGCGTGATCGATCTGGCCGATGGTCGCAAGCTGGGCTTCATTGGATCAATGAACGAGACCAGCAGCGGCTGGCAGAGTCACTACGAGATCCTATGGTCCGACGACTCTCCTGAGGGGGTCGCATGGATTGAGGCTGAGTTCGAGTACCTGTGGAATGCCGCCAAGCCTTTACCTGATGCCGTGTGCCGAGAGATTACCAGGCGCAGTCACCGCCATGAGGTGTCCATCGAGGAAGTGGTAGAGCCTGAACAGATCGCACCTGCCGCTCTGATCGAATCACCGTTGTATCGCGAGGGCTTCTCTCTCCAGCCCTGGCAGCAAGGCTTCGTCACCGAGTGCCTGAAGCATTACCAGGAGTATGGTGTTGTCCGGCTGCTGTTGGCTGATGAGGTCGGTCTGGGAAAAACGCTATCCATGGGCACGGCCGCTCTCGCCTTGAGCCTGCTGGCTGAGCAGAAAGGGCGCAGTAAGCCCGTCATCATCTTCGCGCCGGCAACGCTCTGCGAGCAGTGGCAGACTGAGATGATGGACAAGCTGGGGGTGCCCTGTGCTCGGTGGCAAACCCAGCAGAAGGTCTGGCTCGATGAGCAGGGGCGAGCGATCTCCCCTGAAGGTGCAGAGCACGTTGCAAGCTGCCCACTCAGGATCGGCATTATCTCCACGGGGCTCATGCTGCGAGACTCACTGGAAAAGGAGCATCTGCTCGGACTTCGCGGGGGCTTCGGCTTAGTCATACTTGACGAGGCCCACAAGGCACGCACTCGCCAGGGAATGGGCAAGGATGCGGGTACACCAAACGAGTTGTTGGCATTCATCCGCGACATTGCTGCCCGTTCGGATCACGTCCTTCTGGGTACGGCCACGCCGATCCAGACCCGCAGGGAGGATCTGTGGGACTTGGTGCGTGTTCTACACCAGGGCAAAGGCAATTTCGTATTGGGTGGGGACTTTTCCGAATGGCATAGGCCCAAAGGCATCATCCCGATCCTGTCTGGAGAGGAGGATGTGACGGATGTGGGGTATGCCTGGCATCTGCTTCGTGCGCCCTTGCCGACAGTCAACTCTACTCAAGACGGCCAAGCTCGCCGGCTGTACAGCATGATTCGCCAGGATCTTGGGTTACAGCAGAACGATTGGCTTGGGAGCTCGTTCTCCGATGTGAGCGAGGATGCCCGTGAGGTTCTGGAGGATGCGCTGGAGCGTCGTGTCGCTGGGGCCAGTTTCTTCCAGCGTGAGAACCCCTTTGTACGCCATGTGGTGCTGCGTAAGCGGACCACGTTGGAGAAGGAGGGGCTCCTGAAAGCTATCGGCGTGGACGTTCATCCTGATGCTGGGCTGGTCAAGGATGTACATCGATTTCATGCGCTCTTCGAGGGGTTGGCTCTGCGCTCCAGCGAAGATTTCCGGGAGGCTTACAACCAGGCGCGTGGCTTCGGCAAGGCTCTGGCTCGTAGCGGGCGCGGCAGTGGTTTCATGAAGAACCTGATGGAGCAACGCATCTGTAGCAGTATCATCGCGGGCATCAATACCGCCACTAAGCTGCTGAGTGGTGAGACCATCACTGAGGAGAGCGACGAAGGCGAAGCTTCGGTGCAAGTCCAGAGCACTGACGAGCAACTGGCTCTAGAGCGGCTGCTGGATCGCCTGCAGCGAGTTAAAGAAGATCCGAAGCTGAAAGCGATCCTGCACTATCTGGACATCGAAGGTTGGCGTGACCTGGGCTGTATTATCTTCAGCCAATACTACGATACCGCCCGCTGGGTCGCGGAATCGCTCGCCGGTCGTTATCCAGACGAGGCCGTCGGCCTGTATGCCGGTGCCGGCCGGAGTCGGCTGTACCGCCAAGGCGACAGTGTGGCCATTGAGCGGGAAACCCTCAAGCGCATGGTCGCAGACCGCAAGCTCCGCCTGATGATCGCCACCGATGCAGCCTGCGAAGGCCTCAACCTGCAGACGCTGGGCACGCTGATCAACGTCGACCTGCCATGGAATCCGACCAAGCTCGAACAACGTATCGGCCGCATCAAGCGCTTCGGTCAGACCCGTGACAAGGTGGACATGCTCAATCTGGTCAACGAACAGACCGTGGATGAGAAGGTCTACGACCGCCTATCCGAGCGTATGAAGGACCGCTTCGATCTGTTTGGCTCGTTGCCGGATACGATCAAAGACGAGTGGATCGATGACATCGAACATCTCGGTGAGCTGATGGACCAGTACATCAATGCCCAGAAGCAGGAGACGGGCTTCGATCTGCGATACAACGCAACCCTACGTCCAACCGACAACGACTGGCGTAACTGCGCACAGGTCTTGTCGCGGCGGGATTTTGAAACACTGATGAGGAAGGGCTGGTGATTGTCGCTTAGTCCTGAACGGGGAACGTCGGCAGTCCGGCGTCCTGCTGCTCAGCACCCTGCCAGTCGGCCTTGGTCCCCCCACGCCACCACGGCTCCACCGCCTCGACCCGGGCCGGCTCGACCGGCTCGCCCAGGCGAGGCATCACCAGTCCCTCCGGGGCTTGCGCCAGCAGCACATCCGCTGGTTGGGACCTGGGGTGCATCGCCAGGTTGAAGGTGCCCCAGTGCACCGGCAGGAAACGCCCGCTGCCCAGTTGCGCCCAGGCCTTCAGGGCATTGTCCGGCCCCAGGTGAATATTCCCCCAGGCCGGATGGCAGGCACCGACCTCGAGCATCACCAGATCGAACGGCCCGAGCCGCTGGCCGATGTCGGCGAAGGCCGGCGACAGCCCGGTGTCGCCGCTGAAGAACACCGCATGCCGCTCGCCGCGCAGGGCGAAGGACGACCAGAGCGTCACGTTGCGATCGCGCAGCCCACGTCCGGAGTAGTGATGTGCTGGCGCGGCGGTGATCGCCAGGCCTCCCGGAAGCACGGTGCGTTCCCACCAGTCGAGCTCGACGATGCGCTCGGCCGGCACGCCCCAGGCCTCCAGATGCAGGCCGACGCCGAGCGAGGTGACGAAGGGCACCCG
>NZ_BAAGYK010000027.1:0-6764 GCF_054779355.1 Azotobacter armeniacus | reverse complement strand
AGCACGGTGCGTTCCCACCAGTCGAGCTCGACGATGCGCTCGGCCGGCACGCCCCAGGCCTCCAGATGCAGGCCGACGCCGAGCGAGGTGACGAAGGGCACCCGAAGCTTGGCCAGCGCCCGGATGCTCGGGTAGTCCAGATGATCGTAGTGGTCGTGGGAGATCAGCACCGCATCGAGCGGCGGTAAGGCGGCGATGTCGACCGGCACCGGATGGAAGCGCTTGGGGCCGAGGAAGGGCAGCGGCGAGACGCGCGCGCCCCACACCGGATCGGTCAGCACCCGGTGGCCGTCGATTTCCAGCAGCACGGTCGAATGGCCGAGCCAGGTGGCCCGCAGTCCGGTTTCGACGGGCCGGGCCCAGCTGGCGCGTGGGTCGATGATGGGTTGGGGGTTCGCCGGCGTGCGGCCCTCGCCGCGGAACAGAAAGTCGGCCAGCGTCGGCCGGCCCTCGGGCACGCGCTGTACGCTGGGCTGGTAGGTGTTCATGAAACCGCCGTCGGCATACTGCCGGGAGGCCTGCATGCGCTCCAGCCTGAATCCATTGGCACGTCGGGCCGAAAAAACCATCTTCCATCTCCTGTTGCTGTCCCGCTTCTGTTCAAGCCGAATTTCCCGGCCAAAAAGGAGCGGGATTGTTTAATCGGGAGTTCGGAAAAGCGTGTTGTTCGACCTAAGCAGGTTTTACTTGCGCCGATCAAAGAAATTTCCACCGCGGCGCGTGTAAGAGCAGGTGGAAAGCTGTGACGCAGCCATCCCGGCTTGAACCAGGCTAACCCCCTGGGCCTTGTACCCCACATGAAGCACCTCGTCTCCCGATATGCTGGATAGTACGATCATTGCGGCCAGCGGCTCGCGCTCAACCTCGCTCCCTTCTATTCGATCCGCTATCGCACGGAACCACTCCGCCAGTCGTGTACGTTCTGCCTGCTCAGACTTGAGCCGTGCATTGTGAAGGCGTCGGCTTTGTGGAAACTGATAAATTTCGGCCATGTTTTTATTCTCCAACAGCACCTAAACCCGAAAACCCTCTATTTCGTGGGCGACCCACTGCCAGTAGCCGGACAGAGTGTTCTCGGCGGCGACTGCTTCGCGCCACATGGCGCGGGTGTACATCGGGTGCTCGCCATCGCCTTCCGGGTTGTACTTGTGGTCCGGTTGATCGGCGTTCAAGTCCTGGTCGTTACCAAGATCATGGGCTGGAAGGGCGTCGAATGAGTTTTGCATTGCTGGCACTCCGTCTTGTGGAGTTGTCAGCATCACGCACCTGGCGAGAAACCCAAGTCGCCGAGCACTGCTCCAGTGCGGCCCGCAGGAAGCCCACACAGGGCGGGACCGAGCATCTAGAACAGGCTTCTTCTGGTTGGGAAGAGTCTCACACCTCGGTGCTGCCGACCCACTGCTCGCCCAGGTAGGCGTCTGCGCCGTCGTCCAGCGCCTCGCCCAAGAGCTCCTGGAGCGGAAGAGCGACCAATCGCTCGTGCGTCCACGGCTGGATTGGCGCCAGCCTCAATACCTCCTCACCCTCCATGGTCTTGATGATCAGCGGGGCTCGCTCGTGGCCCTGGATGATGCAGGGCTCTCCGGGGCGGCAATCGGTCACAAAGTACAGCATGCTCATGTTCACTTCCTGGCTGTTGTCATTGCGCTCAGGCTCGCACGGGCCGACGAAAACCCAAGCGTGCTCCGTCCGGGATCACAGCGCGAGTTCACCTTGCCGGTCGGCGTAGCTGCACCAGCGCGCGAAGGTCTTCGGGCAATTGATCTCCTGCTCGATGTAGCCGAGGTAGCCGTGCTGGCGCGCATCCTGAATCAGGGCAGAAATTACCTCCTCGGAGTCGCCCATCTCGAAACAGGTGTCGAAAGTGCGCTCGCCCAAGTCAACGTAGCCGCGATCCCACAGGGCGTAGCTGGTTATTTCGTCTACCAGGCCGTAGCGGTAGGCCAGCTGCACAAACTCGATGCGGGCCTTGGAGCCTCGCGTGCCGGTACTGCGCACCGCGTTGCACAGAGCGTGCAGGCGGCGGACGGCCTCGATGTGCGGATGGGCTTGCTGGGCGGATTTGTGGTGTTTCATGGGGAGGGCTCCCTGCTGGTTAGTGCCTTCAAGCTACGGCTGGCACGGGAAAACCCAAGCTTGGATAAGCGATCCCCGGCCAGGGGCAGATCGGCATAGGGAAGAGGGGGCGGCGTTGTGGTGAACGGCGCTTATTTTTTTATACACACAAAATACTTTTTTACTTGGAATGCTTTGTGTGTATATTTAAATAATCGAAGGGCAGCAGCCCACCGGCACCTCGCGGAATCAGGGGCGGAGCAAGCCATGGAAAAGCGAATTACCACTGCAGACGAGGAAACCATCCGCGAATGGCTCAACTGTGAAACGGCCAGCGTAGACGCTGATGGCGACGTATGGGTAGAAGGCCCAATGGTTGGTCACTGGCTAAGCGAGTCGAAGAAAGTCGACTATCTGGCCTGGAGGGAAGCGACCTATGGCGCATGACAACCGCGGCCGCATCACAATCGAGCAGCCGGGCAAGCCTCGGCTGTACCAATCTGCCGATCTGCCTGGGTGGGAGATCGTCGGCACCGTGACGCGCGGCGAGAGCGACACCGGCGCCCTGGTGCGCAACCTCAACACCGGCATCTATGCCCAGGCCAATGCCGGCGCAATTCGCACCCTGGACCAGCGCAAAGTTCTGGCCGCGCTCGGCCAGTTCGCAAACGCCAAGAAAATGGAGGACGGCCGGCGCCGCAACGTCTATATCGACGACGCTAGCTGGGAGGTCGCCCAGCGGCTCGGCGGCGGCAATGCGTCCGAAGGTATCCGCAAGGCCCTGGAGCTGGCCAATGCCGGCGCCTGAGCTGATCGGCGCCCCCTACTTGGCCACCGACTGCAAGGTGGGTGACTGGATAGCCGACGAGCTTGAGGGACTGACTGAGGTCGGCGGCTGGACTGCTGCGCCGATCCCGTGGCCGCGACGCAAGAAGACCGGGCGTGCCTCGCTGATCCTAACCGCTGACCTGGCCCGGGCGATCCGCACCGAATCGGTCGAGGCGATCTGTCACTACTGGGGCGTGCGTCCGACCAAGGTCTGGCAGTGGCGCAAGGCGGTGGGCGTGGAGCGCGTCACCGATGGCACGCGCAGGCTGCTGCAGGAGCGCACCGGAGTCCCGCAGGATGCCGCAGCACGCGGCCGGGAGCAGGCGGCAAGCCCGGAAAGCCGGGCGAAGATGGCGGACAGCAAGCGCGGAAAGCCTGCCAACCCCAACACGCGCGCCGCTCTACTGTGCGCCGCCAAGGCACCTAAACCTACCGGCTGGGGAGTGCGGGCAAACGCATGGATGAGAGGTATGCCATTGCCACAGCCAGCCAAGCGTGCGCGCTGGAGTGCCGAGGAAATCTCGATCCTGCGCCGTCACTATCACGACAAGCATGCGGAGTGGGTCGCAGCCAAGCTCGGCCGCCCACTCTCGTCCGTGTACAAGCTGGCCCACCAGCTTGGGCTCAAGGCGGGACGCAACCAATGGATACAACAGGAAAGCCGGTGAAAGAAACGATTGCAGTGAGAAATCTGCCCGAGGGAACGAAGGTCAGGCTAACTCAACTGGCAAAAGCCAACGGGCGAATTGCTGATGATGGTGAAGATCGCCGAGGCCTGAGAGGTTGTGAAAAAATCGAACAGTGCCGTGTGCGCTGCAGGCTACGAGGTCGTAGCCTGGCCAGAAGGCGGCAAGCTCAATAGGATATGAGGGGAGCATTCACTGCGAGCCAAGGAGTAAAGAGCATGCTAAACCGCCGATTTTCCGTTTCGCTCGCTGGTAAGTGCTACTCACCCGAGTTCCAGACCAGTAAGGAGTATGCGAAGGGCTGGAAAAGCGTGCTGGAAAAGGCTTATAGCACCACTTACGCCCTCTGCCAGTGTCCTGGACGTGGTGAACGCAAGCTGTCGATCAAGCGCAGGGAGAAGACTGATGAACTTCATCTGGCCCGCTTCGCCAACACCGGCTCCGAGCACGCCAGGGAGTGCCGGTACTATGCGCCTGCACCGGATCGTTCTGGTATGCAGGGCTACGAAGCGAAGGTGGTTGAGGAAGCCGACGACGGGACTTTGCGTGTACGCCTGGCTCGAGGCCTGCGCGTGCAGCAGGCAACGGCGATCGACGACGCGATTGAATTCCAGACAAAAATTTTTCCTGGGAAGCGTAAGCCGGCGATGACCCTGCTGGGTCTGCTGCACTTGCTGTGGACCGAAGCCCGTCTCAATGTCTGGTACCCGGGGATGGAGGGCGAGCGCAACCAAGGGCGGATTAACTTTTGGCTGCTCAAGGTCGCTAGCCAGATCTCGGCGAGTCGCTTGAAGCTCAATGAGGTGCTGTTGCTCTCGGCAGCAAAGGACAGCCGTGATGCCACGCACAACCAAAAGGTCAGCCGGCTGGCTGCCGAGCGCGGCTACCGTCTGGTCACAGTGTCGCCGCTGGCTCGTTACAACCCCGAGCGGCATGCCGGTGGGCTGTCTAAGCTACCGATTGCCGGTCCGTTCGGGATGCCTACCTTGCATATGGACCAGATGGTCTGGACGCATGCGGAAAATCGCTTCGGGCAGGAGATTTCCGCTTGGAGGCACGGTGCGCGGGTTATCGCCATCTCTCAGTTTTCCCCCCGGCCAGGCGGCCACTCCATACAAGGGGAGGTGATCGAGCTGGCGCTGATGCAAGTTAGCGAGCGGTGGATACCGCTGGACTCTAACTATGAGGCGACGATCGAGGCCCGGCTGCATGCCGCCGGACGCAGCTACGATAAGCCGCTGCGCTTCGATGCTGAGGAGGAAGAGTTCTTTCCGGATTTCTGGCTGCTTGATGTCGGGTCGGACTTCCCCCTGGAGGTGTTCGGGATGGCCACCCCTGAGTATCTGGAGCGCAAGACCCGGAAGGTAGCCTGGTACAACCGCCAGTATGGGGCCGATGGTTGGTGGAGCTGGGACGCGGCGGCCGATCCCAAGGGCCTTCGTATCCCCGACTTCCCGCCGGCCAGGCAGCGGCGTTGACAGCCCTGAGAAACACAGGAGGAGATTTCTCCCTGCTGCTGCCGGCAAATGCCTGCTGGCGCTCATTCCCAGCAGGCAAAATCGCCTCGGGATGGTATGGCGGATGGCGCTGTTGTCTCTCTCGGTAAATGCCGGATACAATGCGGTAAATGCCGAATAGGAGGCGACCCCATGCTTGCTGAAGTCCTGCGTGACCATGGCTACACCGCATACCGGGCACGTCTTCAAAGCCTGCTGGACATCCCGGAGTCGGCAACCGACTTTGAAATCCACACCCGGATCACCAAGGGCTTTCCTGCGACCCGCCTGGTGCAGCTGACCGAGGCCGGGGTGGTCACGCCGCTGGAGCGCGACCAGATCATCCCCCTGCGAACCCTCAAGACTCGCATCGAGCGGGATCAGCCGTTGACCGTGGAGGAAAGCGACAGGTTCTTTCGCGCTGCCCACATCACGGCAATGGCCGAGGCTGTCTTTGGTGACCGCGAGAAGGCCAAACGCTGGCTCACCAAACCCAAGGAGCGGTTTTCCGGCCTGACGCCCATGCAGATGCTCACCACCCAGCAGGGCACCAGCCAGGTGGAGGAAATGCTGCTGCAGATCGTTGAGGGCCTGGCCCTGTGATCCTCTGGCGGATCAGTGCCTACGCAGATCTCAGCGGAATCGGTGGCCTGCGCGCCAGTGGCCGGTGGCACCACCTTGGCAGGCCGGTCATCTATGCGGCGGACAGCCCGGCCGGGGCGATGCTGGAGGTGCTGGTCCACCTGGAAATCGACCCGGAGGACTTCCCCACGACGCTCCAGTTGATCCGCATCGAGCTTCCGGACCCGGTTTCGCTGGCCGAACTTCCGCCGCTGCCGGAGCACTGGAAGTCTGACCCGGAAGTCACGCGCGCCATGGGTGATTACTTTCTGGATGGGAGAAGCGCTCTGCTGCTCCCGGTGCCGAGCGCCATCATTCCCTGCACGACCAACTACCTGTTCAACCCGGCGCACCCCGAGGCCAGCGGGGCGAGCATTCACGTAGAAAAATTCCCCCTCGATTCCGATGCCCAACGAAACTGCCCCAGCGCAGAGCCCGGCGGAGGAGGCTGTGACCGAATGTGCCGGCCGGGGAGGCGGTGACTGTCTACGCGCTGCCGAACCGATCAGCCAAAAACAGGCGCGGCTTGAGTATGAGGCTCGCTACTGGTTGCGCCAGGGCTATCGCTCTTTCACATCCAGAACGTGAACGCCTACGACAGCCGACTGAAGAGCTGGATGACTCCCTTTCATGGGGTGGCCACCAAGTACCTGACCCATTACCTTGGATGGCGCCGCCTGCTCGAGCGCTACAAGACGCAGCTCAATCCATTGATTTGCTTGAGGGAGGCGCTGGGGCGAGCAGCTATGCAACAGCTAACTCAGACATAGCCTTGTTTTTCGGATCATACAAAGTGAAAACCGCCAGCGTGCCCGCGATATAAGCAAAACCAAGGCACTTGAAGAAAATCCCCCAGCGACGAGTCCTTTTCCGTTCCTGCAAGTTTTCGCTCATTAGATCCTTGAGAATCAAACCCAACTCTTTATCGTCCATAGCGCTTCCTATTTGCACATCTAATTCTGCAGTTGCGCTCGGAGGTTGTGAAAAATTCAAGCGGCTGCTGCGCCCCCCTTCAAAACAGCCGCTAAAACGTTGCGCTACGTGAAAAGTAAGACCATTTGGCTCATAAACTCTCCCG